>NZ_JBJGYN010000077.1:0-16032 GCF_054050015.1 Geodermatophilus sp. SYSU D01176
ACGCCCACGACCCGCGGGCGCTGGCCACCGTCGGCCGGGACGCCGAGGCGCTGGCCCTGTCCCGGGCGGTCCGCTGGCACTGCGAGCGGCGGGTCCTGCTCAACGGGGCCAGCACGGTCGTCTTCCGCTGATCGGCCCGGCTTCAGGGACCTGGGCCCGCTTCGACGACCTGCGCGCCGGCACGGCGGTCCGCTGTCCCGCCCCCACCGGGTGCTCGTCGCCGAGCGCCCCGGCCAGGTGGCCGGCGTCCTGGCCGAGGTCGAGCGGGCCACCGACGCCGGGCAGTGGGCGTTCGGCTACGTCGCCTACGAGGCGAGAGGCCGGGCTCGACCCCGGCCTCTCCGTGCACCCGCCCGCGGCGGACGGGCCGCCGCTCGTCTGGTTCGGCCTCTGCGACGAGCCGGTGCCGGTGGCGCCGCTGGACGCCGAGCCGAGCGGCGGTGGACCGCGGAGTGGGAGCCGACGTGGACGCCGGCGGCACACGCGGCCGGGGTCGCGCGGATCCGGGACCGGATCGCCGCCGGCGACACCTACCAGTGCAACCTCACCGTCCGGATGGCCGGGCGGGTCACCGGCGACCGTTCGGGCTCCACCGCGCCCTCGCCCTGGAGCAGCGCGGCGCCCACAACGCCTACCTGGACCTGGGCCGGTTCGTCGTCGCCAGCGCCAGCCCGGAGCTCCTCTTCGAGAACCGCGGCGACCGGGTGCGCAACGACGTCGCCCGCGTCGCCGAGGTCGGCAGCGTGACGGTGCCCGCCCTGTTCACGGTGGAGCGCCACGGCACCGTGCTGCAGCCGACCTCGGAGGTCACCCCGCGGCTGCGGCCGGGCGCCGGGCTGGCAGACCTCTTCCGCGCGCTGTTCCCGTGCGGCTCGGTCACCGGAGCGCCCAAGGCCAGCTCCATGGCCGTCCCCCGGACGCTGGAGGACACCCCCCGTGGCGTCTACTGCGGCGCCATCGGCCTGGTCGGCCCACCGGACGCCCCCGTGCGGGCGCGGTTCAGCGTCGCCATCCGCACCGCGGTGGTGGACACCGCCTCCGGCGCCGCGGTCCACGGCACCGGAGGGGGCATCACCTGGAGCTCGGAGGCGGCGGCCGAGCACGCGGAGGTGCCGGCGGAGGCCGCCGTCCTGTCCTGCCGTCCCGAGGAGTTCGAGCTGCTCGAGACCACGCGGTACGAGCCCGACAGCGGGCTGCGCAACGAGGACGGTCACCTGCGGCGGCCGGCCGGCTCCGCCGAGCACCTCGGGTTCGCCCTCGACCTGCCCGCCGCGGTCCGGCACCTGCGCACCCGGCTGGCCGGGTGGACGCCGCCCCAGGACTCCGGGTGCGCGCCCGGGGGGTGGAACGGTTGCTGGACCTGGGCCTGCTCGGGAGGCGCGTGCTCACCGTGGCGGACCTGCTCTCCGCGGAGGAGGTCGCCGTCCTGAGTTCACTGCGCGGATGGCGATCCGTCACGCTGGTGGACGCCGGGACGGGCCCGGCCGGTCGGCCGGACCTGGGGTGGCGGGGCGCAGGACCGCCCTGCGCCCGGTGCGGAGGACCGGTGCGAGCCGACTCCGGTCGGGATCTTGACGGTGACCTGAGTCACCCAGCAAGCTGTCTCGCCGACCACAACATTCCGCGCAGAACGCAACAGAACTGGAGTGTCATGGCCAACCTCTTCATCGGTGGTGCCTGGCGTGCGGGGTCCTCCTCGGACCAGCGCGAGGTCGTCAACCCGTTCGACCAGAGCGTCGTGGCGAAGGTCGACGAGGCAACCGCCGAGGACGTCGCCGCCGCCGTTGGTGCCGCGCGGGCGGCCTTCGACGCGGGAGAGTGGTCGGGCACCCCGGCGGCCGAGCGCGGTGCCCTGCTGCGCCGCGTCGCCGACCTGCTGCAGCGGGACCGGGAGGACATCGCTCGGCTGGAGACCCTCGACACCGGCAAGACCGTCGGGGAGAGCCGGCAGGACGTCGACGACGTGACCGCCGTCTTCCGCTACTACGCCGACCTGGCCGACAAGGACCCCCGCCGCCTGGTCGACGCCGGCCGCACCGACGTCGTCAGCCGTGTCGTCTACGAGCCCGTGGGCGTGTGCTCGCTCATCACGCCGTGGAACTACCCGCTGCTGCAGGTGTCCTGGAAGGTCGCGCCGGCGCTCGCGGCGGGCAACACGATCGTCGTCAAGCCCAGCGAGGTCACCCCGCTGACCACCATCCGGCTCACCGAGCTGCTGGAGGAGGCCGGCGCCCCGGCGGGCGTGGTCAACCTCGTCCTCGGGAGCCGGGAGGTGGGAGCGGCGATGGTCGAGCACCCCGACGTGGACATGGTGTCGTTCACCGGCGGCCTCAGCACCGGGCAGTGGATCCTGCGGGCCGCGGCCGAGACGGTGAAGAAGGTGACCGTCGAGCTGGGCGGCAAGAACCCCAACATCGTGTTCGCCGACGTGGACCTCGACACCGCCGTCGACAACGCCCTGACCGCGGTCTTCCTGCACTCCGGGCAGGTGTGCTCGGCGGGGACCCGGCTCATCGTGCAGGACGAGATCCACGACGAGTTCGTCGCCGCCGTGGCCGAGCGCGCCGGGCGCATCCGCCTCGGCAACGGGTTCGACCCCGCCACCGAGAGCGGCCCCCTGGTGTCCGCGGAGCACCGCGCGGGCGTGGAGGAGTACGTCGCGGCCGGCGTCCGCGAGGGCGCCCGGCTGGTCACCGGCGGCCGCCGTCCCGAGGAGCCGGAGCTGGCCGGCGGGTTCTTCTACCTGCCGACGGTCTTCGCCGACTGCCGGCGCGACATGCGGATCGTGCAGGAGGAGTCCTTCGGGCCCGTCCTCACCGTGGAGCGCTTCAGCACGGAGGAAGAGGCGATCGCGCTGGGCAACGACACCGACTACGGGCTCGCCGGCGCGGTCTGGACCGCCGACACCGCCCGGGCCGAGCGGGTCGCCCGGGCGCTGCGGCACGGCACGGTCTGGATCAACGACTTCGGCCCCTACCTGCCGCAGGCGGAGTGGGGCGGGTTCGGACGGTCGGGCAACGGGCGCGAGCTCGGCCCGTCCGGCCTCGCCGAGTACCGCGAGGCCAAGCACATCTGGCACAACACCGCCCCCGCACCAGTTCGCTGGTTCCGGGGCTGAGCCCCCATCCCCAACCCCATCCCCCCCGGACGGACGGCCCATGAGCGCCCACACCACGCAGGACGGCGAGTCGCACCTCGCCGAGTTCGGCTACAAGCAGGAGCTCGACCGGAGCATCGGCAAGTTCTCCAGCTTCGCGGCCGGGGTCAGCTACATCTCGATCCTGACCGGCACGTTCCAGCTGTTCTACTTCGGCTTCGGCGCCGGCGGCCCGGCCTACCTGTGGTCCTGGCCGATGGTCTTCCTCGGTCAGCTGATGGTGGCGCTGTGCTTCGCCGAGCTGGCCGCGAAGTACCCCGTGGCGGGGTCGCTCTACAACTGGACCAAGCGACTGGGCAGCCGGACCACCTCGTGGATGACCGGCTGGATGATGCTCACGGCCTCGATCGTGACGCTGTCGGCGACCGTCCTCGCCTACCAGATCACGCTGCCCCAGCTGTGGTCGGGCTTCCAGATCGTCGGTGACGGCACGGGCACCTACGACTTCGCGGTCAACGCCGTCATCCTCGGCAGCGCACTCATCCTGTTCACCACGGTGGTGAACGCCTACGGCGTGAAGCTCATGGCGCGGATCAACAGCGCCGGCGTCTTCATCGAGCTGGTCGCGGCGGTGCTGATCATCGTGATCCTGGCCGTGGCGATGACCCGCAGCCCGGTCGAGGTCCTCACCGACACCGCCGGCATGGGCGAGGGCCGGGACCTGGGCTACCTCGGCGCCTTCCTCGTCGCCTCGCTGGCCTCGGCCTACGTCATGTACGGCTTCGACACCGCGAGCTCGCTGGGCGAGGAGACCATCGACCCGCGGCGCACCGCACCCAAGGCCATCGTCCGCGCGGTCACCGCCTCCTTCCTCCTCGGCGGCCTGATCCTGCTGTTCGGCCTCATGGCGGTGCGGGACCTCGACGACCCGCAGCTGTCGTCGAGCACCGGCGGCCTGCAGTACGTGCTGCTCCAGGTGGCGGGCACGGGGCTGGGCAAGGTGTTCCTGGCCTGCATCGTCATCGCCATCACCGTCTGCTGCCTGGCGGTGCACACCGCGACGATCCGCATGATGTTCGCGATGGCGCGGGACAACAACCTGCCGTTCAGCGCCCGGCTGGCGAAGGTCGACCCCAAGCGCAAGACGCCGGTCGTGCCCGCGGTCGTCATAGGCGTCCTGTCGATCAGCATCCTGCTGATCAACATCCGACAGCCGCAGATCTTCACGGTCATCACCAGCATCGCGATCATCATGATCTACCTGGCGTACCTGCTGGTCACCGTGCCGATGCTGCTCAGCCGGCTGCGGGGTCGCTGGCCGCTGCCCGGTGAGCGCAACGACGGGAAGTACTTCTCGCTCGGCCGCTGGGGGCTGCCGGTCAACATCCTGGCGGTGCTGTGGGGCGGGGGCATGGCGCTGAACCTGGCCTGGCCGCGCCAGGAGATCTACAACGCCACCGAGCCGTACCACTGGTACCTGCAGTGGGGTGCCTTCGTGTTCATCGGCGCCATCGCCCTGGTCGGGCTGGCCTACTACCTGCTGCGGGCCCGGCACAACAGCGGCGTGCTGCCCGAGCACGCGGCCGACACGGTGCCGGGTGCGCGGTCGGCGTCGGGCGCCGCGACCGGGGTCCCGGCCGCCCGCCTGGTCGACCCGGACGAGGACCCGGGACGGGCCGACGTCCCGGTCGGCAGCGTCCGCTGAGAGAGGACCACCCTTCCCCCCACTCCTCGCAGACTCAGGCGGAGGGCCCCTGGACGGTGGCCGGCCGGGCCTGCGGGGGGCGGGGGTGACGGGGCCGGTGCTGTGAGGGACGTCGCCGAGTTCCTGCAGGGCCGACCGCCGTTCGACGCCCTCTCCGTGGACGAGCTGCGGCAGGTCGCCGCGGCCGCCGAGGTCGAGTACCTCCCGGCCGGCACCGTGCTCATCGAGCAGGGGGAGGCCCCGGTCGAGCACCTGCGCGTCGTCCGCCGGGGCGCGCTGGACATCGTCCACGACGGCCGGGTCCTGGACGAGCTGGGCCCGGGGGAGCTGTTCGGACAGGCGTCGATGCTGTCCGGCCTGCCGGCCCGCTTCGGCGTGGTGGCCGCCGAGGACACGCTCTGCTACCGCATCCCGGCGGCGGCCGCCCGCCCGGTGCTGGCCCGGCCGGCCGGCCTGCGCTTCGTCGCCCGCTCCCTGCTCGCCGACCCGGTGCCGCGCCGGCACGAGGTCGAGCCGGTGGTGGACGCCGCCCACCGTCCGGTGGCCGACCTGCTGCGCACCGAGCCGGTCGTCTGCGCCTCCGGCACGCCGGTGCGCGAGGCGGCCGAGCGCATGACCGAGGCGGGTGCGACCGCGGCCGTCGTGGCGGTGCGCGGGGGAGGGCTCGGCATCGTGACCGACCGGGACCTGCGGGCCCGGGTCGTCGCGCGTGCCCTCGGCACCGACATCCCCGTCGAGGAGGTCATGACCTTCCCGGCGCACACGGTCGCCGCCGAGCGCATGAGCGGCGAGGTGCTCCTGGACATGCTGGAGCGGGGGATCCGGCACCTGCCCGTGCTCAGCCCCGGTGGCCGCGTGCTCGGCGTGCTCGAGGACGCCGACCTGCTGGCCGCCGCCCCGCGCAGCAGCTTCCACCTGCGGTCGGCGATCGCCCGCGCCCGCACGGTGCAGGACCTGGTGACCGCGTCGGCCCAGCTGCGACCGGCGGTGGTCGCCCTCCACGACGCCCGGGTGGCCGCCACCGACATCGCGGGCATCCACTCCGTGGTGTCCGACGCGCTCACCCGGCGCCTGGTCCAGCTCACCGTCGCCGAGATGGGCGAGCCGGCGGTGCCCTTCACCTGGCTGGCGCTGGGCAGCCTCGCGCGCCGGGAGGCCGTGCCGTCGTCCGACGTGGACAGCGCGCTGGTCTGGTACGGGGCCGCCGACGAGGGGATGCAGGCGGAGCTGCGCGCCGTCGCCGAGGCCGTCGTCGCCGGCCTGGAGGCGTGCGGGTTCCCGGCGGACACCAAGGGCGCGGTGGCAAGCGCGCCGTTGTTCATGCGGTCCTACGCGGGGTGGCGGGAGGCCGCGCGCAGCTGGCTCACCGACCCGACGCAGGAGAAGGCGCTGGTGCTGGTCTCGATGGTGGTCGACGGCCGGCCGGTGTGGGGCATCCGCAGCGGGCCGGCCCTGCCGGAGGTGTTCCGGGACGCCCGGCGCCATCCGGGGTTCCTGGTGCTGCTCGCCCGCTTCGCGCTGGGCCACCGCCCGCCGACCGGGTTCCTGCGGGACTTCGTCGTCGAGCACGGCGGGGAGCACGCCGGGCGGCTCGACCTCAAGCGGGGTGGGCTGCAGCCCATCGTCGACCTGGCGCGGTGGGCCGGCATGGCCGCGGGCGTCACCAGCGCCTCCACCCCGGCCCGGCTGCGGGCCGCCGCGGACGCGGGCACCCTCCCGGCCGACGACGCCCGCACGCTCGCCGAGGCGTTCGACCTGGTGCTGGAGCTCCGGGTCGACCACCAGGTCGAGCAGCTGCGCGCCGGCCGGCGGCCCGACGACCACCTGGCCCCGGCCGACCTGGACCCGGTGACCCGGGGCGCGCTCCGGGAGGCCTTCCGCGCCGTCTCCGCCGTCCAGCGCCGGGTGGCCGGCCAGCTCCGGCAGGGGGTGGTGTGATGCGCGGCCTGCCGATGCGACCGGGCAGCGCGGCGGCGCGCGCCTACCGGGACGCCGCCCGGATCCCCCCGGGCACGTCCTGGCGGGCGGCGTCGTTCTGCGTCGTCGACCTGGAGCTGACGGGGCTGGACTCCCGCCGGCACGAGATCGTGTCCTGGGGTGCGGTCTGCGTGGAGGGCGGCCGGGTGGTCTGCGGCACGGCGGCCGAGGGGCTGGCGCGGCCGCAGCGGGGGGTGCCCGCGGAGTCGGTGCGGATCCACGGGCTGCGCCCGGTCGACCTCGCCGGGGCGCCGCCGCTGCCCGAGGCGGTCGACCGCCTGCTGCCGGCGATGACCGGGCGGGTGCTGGTGGCCCATGCGGCGTGGGTCGAGCGGGGCTTCCTCGGCCGCGCGCTGCGGGCCCGGGGGGTGCGGCTGCGCAACCCCGTCGTCGACACCCGCGCGCTGGGCCGGCTGTGGCTGGCCGGGACCGGCCGGACCCCGCCGCCGGTGCTGTCCCTGGAGACGCTGGCCGAGGCCCTGGGGGTGCCCAGCTCCCGGCCGCACGAGGCGAGTGGTGACGCGTTCACGACCGCCCAGGTGTTCGTCGCGCTGGCCACGCTGCTGGAGGCGGGCGGCCCCGAGACGGTGGGCACGCTGGCCGGGGCCGAGGCACGACTGCGCGTCCAGCACGCCTGACAGCGGTGTGCCGGTTGGTTGACGGGTCGTGCTGTCGCGGGCAGCGAGATCGCGTGATCTCGCACGGCTGGACGCCTGGAAGCGTGCGACGTCACGCGATCTCGTCAGTTGACCACCTCCGTCAGCCAACCCGAGAACCGCTGTGAGGACGACGACGGCCGCTGCCGGCTCCCGGGGGACGCGGCAGCGGCCGGCGTCGTCCGGTCAGGCCTGGCCGGCGGCCTCGGCGACCGGCGCCGGCCGGTGCCGGTGGAACTCGACGTGCTCGGGGGCGAGCGGGGTGTTGCCGAGGATCAGGTCGGCGGCCTTCTCGGCCATCATCATGACCGGCGCGTAGATGTTGCCGTTGGTCACGTAGGGCATGGCCGAGGCGTCGACCACCCGCAGGCCCTGCAGCCCGTGCACCCGCATGCTCGTCGGGTCGACCACCGACAGCGGGTCGGTACCCATCTTCGCCGTGCAGGAGGGGTGCAGCGCCGTCTCGGCGTCCCGGGCCACCCAGCTGAGGATCTGCTCGGGGGTCTCGATCTCCGGTCCGGGGGAGATCTCGCCCGAGCTGAACTCGGCGAACGCCGGCTGCTCGAAGATCCGCCGCGCCACCTGCACCGCCTCCACCCACTCCCGGCGGTCCTGCTCAGTCGAGAGGTAGTTGAAGCGCATGGCCGGCTTCACCCGCGGGTCGGCCGAGGTGATCTTCAGCGTGCCCCGGGCGTCGGAGTACATGGGCCCGATGTGCACCTGGTAGCCGTGGTCGCCCTCGGGCATCGACCCGTCGTAGCGGACGGCGATCGGCAGGAAGTGGAACATCAGGTTCGGGTAGTCGACGTCGTCGTTGCTGCGCAGGAAGCCGCCGGCCTCGAAGTGGTTGGTCGCGCCGAGGCCCTGGCGGAGGAAGAGCCACTCGGCGCCGATCCTCGGCTTGTTCCACCACTTCATGCCCGGGGCGATGGACACCGGCTGCTTGCACGCGTGCTGGATGTAGACCTCGAGGTGGTCCTGCAGGTTCTCGCCGACGCCGGGCAGGTCGGCGACGACCTCGATGCCGAGGGCGGACAGCTCCGCGCCGTTGCCGACGCCGGAGAGCTGCAGCAGCTGCGGGGTGTTGATGGCGCCGCCGCTGAGGACCACCTCACCGGCGCGCACGGTGCGGACCGGTCCGCGGCCGCGGCGGTACTCCACGCCGACGGCGCGATCGCCCTCGAAGAGGACCCGGGTGACGAAGGCGCGGGTCTCCACCGTCAGGTTCGGGCGGGACATCACCGGGTGCAGGTAGGCGCGGGCCGCGCTCAGCCGGCGGCCGCGGTGCACGTTGCGGTCGAAGGGCGCGAAGCCCTCCTGCCGGTAGCCGTTGACGTCGTCGGTCAGCGGGTAGCCGGCCTGCTGCACGGCGGAGAAGAAGGCCTGGAACAGCGGGCTGGTGGCCGGGCCGCGCTCGAGGACCAGGGGGCCGTCCTTGCCGCGGAACGGGTCGTCGTCGGCGGCGGCCGTGCAGTTCTCCATGCGCTTGAAGTAAGGCAGGACGTGCGCGAAGTCCCACGTCTCCATGCCGTCGTCGGCACCCCAGCGCTCGTAGTCCATGGGGTTGCCGCGCTGGAAAATCATCCCGTTGATGCTGCTGGAGCCGCCGAGCAGCTTGCCGCGGGCGTGGTAGACCTTCCGGCCGCCCATCCAAGGCTCAGGCTCGCTCTCGTACTTCCAGTCGTAGAGGCGGTTGCCGATCGGGATGGTCAGCGCGGCCGGCATGTGCACGAAGACGTCCCAGAGGGAGTCCTTCCGGCCGGCCTCGAGGACCAGCACCCGGTTGCCAGGGTCGGCGCTGAGCCGGTTGGCGAGGGCGCTGCCCGCCGATCCGCCGCCCACGATGACGAAGTCGTACTGCTGCTGGCCCATGTCGTGCTCCTTCGCGGTCAGGGGTGGGTGCGGCGGCCGACCGGGAGGCCCCGACCGGGGGACCGGGACGGGCGTGGGCGCTCCGGCCCGGGAGTGCTCGCGGACGCCGGACCGGCGTCAGGCGGTCAGCGAGGTCGCGGGTTCGGCGGACCGGAGCTGCTTGCGCCACCGGGTGAACAGCCGGGGCTGGTCGACCCCGAGGACGGCGACCGGGTGACCGTCGCGCTCGTAGACCGCGAGGAAGCTGCGGTCCGCGCAGCTGCCCTCGACCACCCGCACCTCGTCGCCGTCCCGGCGGGTCCCGGCGAACTGGATGCGCCGGCCGTACTGCTCCGACCAGAAGTACGGGACCGTCGGCCTCGTCCCGGGGTCGGCGCCGAGCAGGGTGGCGGCGGCGGTCGTGGGCTGCTCCAGGGCGTGCGTCCAGTGCTCCACGCGGACGGCTCGTCCGGCGTCGGCGGACCAGGAGGACGCGCAGTCGCCGACGGCGACGACCCCCGGGACGTTGGTCGCGCACCGGGTGTCGGTGCGGACGCCAGCCTGCAGGGTCACGCCCGAGCCGGCGAGCCACTCCACGTTCGGGACGGCGCCGATGCCGACGACCACGACGTCGGCGGGCAGCCGCCGCCCGTCGGCCAGCTCGACGGCCTCGACCCTCGTCCGGCCGACGAGGCCCGCGACCCCTGTGCCGGTGAGCAGCCGCACCCCGTGGTCGGCGTGCAGCTCGGCGCAGACCGCGCCCATCGCGGCGCCGAGCGGGCCCGCGAGGGGCACGGGCTGGGTCTCGACGACGGTGACGTCCAGCCCGAGGGCCCGGGCGGTGGAGGCGACCTCGGCCCCGATGAACCCGGCGCCGATCACGACGAGGTGCCCGGCCGCGAGCAGGTCGGCCCGCAGCGCCACGGCGTCGTCCAGCGAGCGCAGGACGTGGACGCCGGCCAGCCCCTCGGTCCCGGGGAGGCGGCGGGCGCGGGCGCCGGTGGCCAGGACGACGCCGTCGGCCCGCACCTCGCTGCCGTCGGCCAGCCGCACGGACCGGGTACCGGGGTCCAGGCCGATCGCGACGGTGCCCAACCGCCAGTCCAGGTCCAGCGCCTCGTCGGCCGCGGTGCCCAGCGCGAGGTCGTCCCGGGAGTACGTGCCGGCGAGGAACTCCTTGGACAGCGGCGGCCGGTCGTAGGGGGCGTGCGCCTCGTCGCCGATGACGACGATCCGCCCGTCGTAGGACCGGGCGCGCAGCGCGCGGGCCGCCGACAGCCCCGCCAGGGACGCGCCGACGACCGCGACGGTCCCGGTCACGCCGCGCCCTCCGCCGCTCCGCCGACCTGGACGTGGACCACCCCGTCGACGACCACCACCGCATGCGTGCGCACCGGGGTCTTCGCCGGTGGCCCCGACGGCATCCCGGTCCGCAGGTCGAAGCACGACGCGTGCAGCGGGCACTCGACGGCGCAGCCCTCCAGCCACCCGTCGGCGAGCGAGGCGTCCTGGTGGGTGCAGGTGTCGTCGATCGCGTAGAACTCGCCGTCGACGTTGAAGACGGCGACGGGCACGGGCACGCCGGCCGTCACGCGAGTCGCCTCGCCGGGGGACAGCGCACTGGTCGGGCACACCGGGACCATGGACACTCCGGGTTCGCGGGTTGCGCTGGCCGCAACGACTAGCTCTTGGCGGAACAGCCTGGCCGCACTCCTCAGGGTGAGTCAAGGGTCCGTTGTGAAATCGATCTCTACGCTGAGGCCGTGAGCGTCGAGGAGAGTTCCGGTACGGAGCGGGGCCCGGCTGTGCTGGTCCAGTCCGTCGACCGTGCGTTGAGCGTCCTGGAGATCCTCGCGGTCCGGGGGGAGGCCGGGGTCACCGAGATCGCCGCGGAGCTCGGGGTGCACAAGTCCACGGCGTTCCGGCTGGTCGCCGTCCTCGAGGGCCGGGGGTTCGTCGAGCAGCTGGCCGACCGCGGCAAGTACCGCCTCGGCTTCGGGATCGTCCGCCTGGCCGGCGCGACCGCCGCCCAGTCCGACCTCGCCCAGGAAGGGCGCCGGATCTGCGAGGTGCTCGCGGACGACGTCGGGGAGACGGTCAACCTCGCCATCCTCGACAGCAACCGGGCGGTCAACATCAGCCAGGTGCGGGGGCGGGCGACGATCAGCACCCACAACTGGGTGGGCCGCGGGACGCCGCTGCACGCCACGTCCAGCGGCAAGGTGCTGCTCGCGCACGCCCCGGACGCCGTGCGGGAGACCGTGCTGTCCGCCGTCCTGGAGCGCTACACCGACGCCACGATCACCGATCCCGACGCCCTGCGGCGGCAGCTCGAGGAGATCGAGGCGCGCGGCTGGGGCACCACCGTGGAGGAGCTCGAGGTCGGCCTCAACGCCGTCGCGGCGCCGGTGCGCGACGCGGAGGGGCAGGTGACCGCGGCGGTGAGCGTGTCGGGTCCGTCCTTCCGGATGACCCCGGCGTCCCTGGGGGACCTGGTCGCCCCGCTGGTGGTGGAGGCGGCGGGTGCGCTGAGCCGGCGACTCGGCTTCTTCGGCTGACGGTGGTTGTGCAAGACGCAACATGAACCGTAATATGCAACACAGTCGCCCGGCGGAGCCCCTACCGCACGGCGACCGGGTCCACCCTGCTCCCCACCGTCCGACCGCCCGGCGTACCCGTGTACGCCCGACGCCACCGAGGTGCCTGCATGACCGCCACCGACCTGCCCGCGAGCCTGATCTCCACGCTGCCGGGCCAGTACTACACCGACCCGGCCATCTTCTCCCTCGAACAGGCCCGGATCTTCGAGACCATGTGGTTCTGCGCGGTGCGGTCGGCCGATCTGCCGACCCCCGGCAAGTTCCAGAAGGTCCAGGTCGGCCGGGAGAGCGTGCTGGTCGTCCGCGGCCGGGACGGGCAGCTGCGCGCCTTCCTCAACATCTGCCGGCACCGCGGCGCGCAGATCTGCACCGAGGACGCCGGCGAGGTGAAGCGGGCCTTCCAGTGCCCCTACCACGCCTGGACCTACGACCTGGCGGGCAAGCTGGTCGCCGCCCCCAACCTCACCAAGATGCCCGACGTCGACCGGGTGGAGTACGGCCTGGTGCCGGTGCACCTGCGCGAGTGGCTCGGCTACGCCTGGATCTCCCTGGCCACCGAGCCCCCGTCGTTCGAGGACGACGTGATGGGCGCCATCGCCGACCGGCTCGGGGACCTGGAGTCCATCGACCACTACCAGCTGGACTCGCTCACGGTCGGCCGGCGGATCACCTACGACGTGCGGGCCAACTGGAAGCTCATCATCGAGAACTTCATGGAGTGCTACCACTGCGCGACGATCCACCCCGAGCTCACCGAGGTGCTCCCGGAGTTCGCCGACGGCTACGCCGCGCAGTTCTACGTCGGGCACGGCGCGGAGTTCGGCGAGGACGTCGCGGGCTTCACCGTCGACGGCAGCGAGGGCTTCGCCAAGCTGCCCGGTGTCGATGCCGACCAGGACCGCCGCTACTACGCCATCACCGTCCGCCCGACGGTCTTCGTCAACCTGGTGCCCGACCACGTGATCTTCCACCGCATGTTCCCGATCGCGGCGGACCGGACGATCGTGGAGTGCGACTGGCTGTACACCCGCGAGGTGGTCGACTCCGGCAAGGACGTGTCCCGGTCGGTGGAGCTGTTCCACCGGGTCAACGAGCAGGACTTCGAGGCCTGCGAGCGGACCCAGCCGGCCATGTCGTCGCGGGCCTACGCCCACGGCGGGGTCCTGGTGCCCTCCGAGCACCACATCGGCGAGTTCCACGAGTGGCTGACCCAGCGCCTGGCGGACTGAGCAAGGACCACCCCTCCCCCCGCGCCGCGCGGGCTCGGCGCGGGCCCCTGAAGGGCGGCCGCTCCCGCACGTCACGGGGGCCGAGGACGTCGTCCTCGGCCCCCGCAGGGGCGTCCGTGGCCGAGCGGTAGGGCACGTCACACGGCGAGGTAGCCGGCGTCGGTGAGCACGACCAGGCCGTGGCGCTCGAGTCGCTCCAGGTGCAGGAGGGCGGTCCGACGCTCGACCGCCTCGACGAACGGCAACCGGACGTGCGGCCGGTACACCAGTCGGTGGGCGACGACGTCCGCCAGCGTCCGTGGCTGCCGTAGCAGCTGCAGCAGCGTGTCGTCCCTGCGACGGATCACCGCGGCGAAGCGGTCCAGGGCATCGAGGAACGCCGGACGGTCGCCGAGCACGCCGACCTGGTGCGACGTCCCGTACCAGCGAGCCTCGACCTCCCGCAGGCGCGTGATCGACGCCTCGACGTCCTCCAGGCTGCTCGACAGGTCGCCGTAGTACGGGCCGAAGGACGTGAGGTCCATGTCCGCGAGGAACAGGAAGCCGTCGGGTTCGACCAGCAAGCCGCAGTGACCCGCGGTGTGCCCCGGCAGGTGCAGGACGGTCAGTGTCCGGCCACCGAGGTCCACCACGTCGCCGTCCTCCCACGTGCCGACGTCCTGGCGCTCGCTCAGGTGGAAGGTGTCACGCAGGTGCCCCCGGACGACCTCGGCCTCGGGGGGTGCCATCCCGAAGCCTGCGAGCAGGGCCTCGGGGGAGCGGACGGCGCTGACCTCGGCGGGGTGTGCGAGGACCGGCAGGTCCGGGAACAGGTGCAGTCCCGCCAGGTGGTCCTCGTGGGCATGGCTGATGACGACCAGGTCCACGGCGTCCGTCGACCTGCCTCGCCGGTGGACCTCGATCGAGGGGTCGACCAGCACGGTGCGGTCCGTCCCGCTGATCAGCAGGGAGTTGCCGGACGGATAGCGGCCGCCCTCCGGCGAGGCGAGGAGCGTGACGCCTCCGTACTGCACATCGGACCCGCTCATGCCGTCCTCCCCGGTCGTGCCATCGGCTCGCCGACGGGGCGTACCCGGCTACCTCGGGTCCGTTTCGGACAGGCGAGCCAGCCACCTCTGCCGCCACGCCTCTGTCCGCGCCACCTCGTTGAAGGTGAAGAAGTGGAAGCCCCGCAGGTTGTGCTCGGGCCGACCGAGGCTGGGTGCGAACCCCTCCATGAGACGGTCCGGCCGGTAGCCGTGGGGCAGGAAGAAGCGCCAGAACATGCTGTGCTGCTTCGACAGGAACCGGGCGGACTGGCCGAGCCCGAGCCCGGCCGAGATCCGCACCAGTTTCTGGCGCGTCACCGCGCCCGGGAGCCCGATCCGGACCGGCAGGTCCACGCCCCGCAGCCTGACCTGCTGTGCCCATGACGTCGTCGTCGAGGGGTGGAAGCACAACTGGGTGATGACGTGGGTCGCGTGCGGGGCCTTCCGCTCGAGGGCGCGCTCGATCAGCTCCGGGCTGATGTGTCCGTGCCCCTCGGGATAGCCGCCGATGCCCACGTCCTCGAAGTGGTGGGCGACGGTCTCCAGCTCCTCGAGCAGGGAGAGCGCGTCGGGAAACCTCCCCGCGGGCTCGGCGGCATCGCCCCCGACGACGAACACGCCGTTCACCCCGGCGGCACGCAACCGGGCCACGATGTCGGCCAGTTGGGCCCGGTCCTGGACCAGGCGGGCGGCCAGGTGGGGCGTGGCGGCGTACCCGTGACCCGACAACCGCTCGGCCAACTCGATGGTCGGCGTGAGGCCCTTGGCCTCGGTCACCGTCACGGTGAGGGGCACGGTCCGGGGGACGTGCTCGACGACCGAGTCCTCAGCACCCCGCAGTGGCAGGACCTCGTAGCTGGCGTCCCGCAGCGCCCGCTCCAGCGCCCCTCGGGATCGCCGCCGCGCCGGCCGGCGCTCGACCGGAGGCGGTGATCCCGTCCTCATGCGCGCACGGGTGTCGTCCGGAACCTCAACGGACACGTCCCGCCTCCGCGGCGATGGTCGTGTCGTCACCGTGGCCGGTCTTGACGACCGTGTCCTCGGGGAGGGTCAGCAGACACGAGCGGATGGAGTGCACGATGGTCGGCTCGTCGCTGTAGGAGCGCCCGGTGGCGCCTGGCCCGCCGCAGAACAGCGTGTCGCCGGTGAAGACGGTGTTCAGGTCCCGTGCGTAGAGGGATGTGCTGCCGGGGCTGTGGCCCGGGGTGTGCATCGAGAGCAGGAACGTCCCGGCCACGGAGAACCGGGTGCAGTGGCCGACGGGGTGATCGGGCAATGCCTTCGGGTGGACGCTTCCCCAGAGCATGAGGTCGGCGGGGTTGATCCAGATCGGCGCGCCGGTGGCCTCGCGCAGGTCGACGGCGGCGGTGATGTGGTCGTTGTGCCCGTGGGTGAGCACGATCGCGGTGACCCGCCGGCCGCCGATCGCGTCGAGGATCGGTTCGGCGCGGTGGGGGGCGTCGATGACCAGCACCTCGTCGTCGTCGCCGACCAGCCACACGTTGTTGTCGACGTCGAAGTCGGCCCCGTCGAGGCTGAAGACCCCGGAGACGACGGTCTTGTCGATGCGGGCGCCCACGTGTCCCCTCCGCCGGGGGCCCGTCGGGTCCACGATCGGCGCTGCCGCGCTCACCGGTGCGCTCGCGAGCCGGCTCACTTGTCCAACACCACGACAGAGCGGAGCACCTCGCCGCGGCGCAGGTTGTCGAAGGCCTCCTCGACGTCGTCCAGGCCGATGGCCTCTGTGACGAAGTCGTCGAGGGGGAAGCGGCCCTGCCGGTAGAGGTCGACCAGCAGCGGGAAGTCCCGGCTGGGCAGGCAGTCGCCGTACCAGGAGGACTTGATCGCCCCGCCCCGGCCGAACACCTCGATCAGCGGCAGCGTGATGG
>NZ_JBJGYN010000078.1:0-15970 GCF_054050015.1 Geodermatophilus sp. SYSU D01176
CCCGCCCCCCGGCTCGGATGGCACCACAACCACCCCCCCCCCCCCCCCCCCCCCCCCCCCCCCCCCCCCCCCGCCCCCCCCCCCCCCCCCCCCCCGGGCGTCAGCGGGATGCGCCGGCGCGCCGCTTGTTGTAGACGTCGAAGGCCACGGCGAGGAGCAGCACCAGGCCCTTGACCACCGACTGGATGGACTGGTCGACGCCCATGAGCTGCATGCCGTTGCTCATGACGGCCATGATCAGGCCACCGACCATGGCGCCGACGACGGTGCCGACACCGCCGGTGACGGCCGCACCGCCGATGAACGCCGCGGCGATCGCGTCGAGCTCGAACATGTTGCCCGCGCCGGGCTGGGCGCCGTTGGACCGCGACGAGAAGACGACGCCGGCGACCGCGGCCAGGAAACCCATGTTGACGAAGATCCAGAAGTTGACCGCCCGGACCTTGACACCAGACAGCGTGGCCGCCGCCAGGTTGCCGCCGATGGCGTACACCTGGCGCCCGAAGACGGTCCGGGTGGTGATGACGCTGTAGGCGATGATCAGCACGGCCAGGATGATCAGCACGATCGGCAGGCCGCGGGCGTGCGCCAGCTGCCACGCGAAGTACATGACGACCGCGCCGACCAGCACGATCTTGGCGACGAACAGCGGGAACGACTCGACCGGCTGCTCGTAGCGGATGCGCGCGATCCGGCTCCGGTACTGGCTGACCGCGTACCCGGCGACCGCGATCCCGCCGATCAGCAGGGTGAACGCGTCGAACCCCTGGCCGCCGAGCAGGCCGTTGAGGAAGCCGCTGGCGATCCGGCCGTACTCCTGCGGGAACGGCGAGAGCGAGATGTTGTCGAGCACCTGCAGCGTCAGACCGCGGAACAGCAGCATGCCGGCGAGGGTCACGATGAACGCCGGGATGCCGACGTAGGCGACCCAGAAGCCCTGCCAGGCACCGATGGCGAGACCCGTCGCCAGGGCCGCGAGCACGCCCATCCACCAGGGCATGCCCTCCCGGATGACCAGCACGGCCGAGACCGCGCCGGTGAGGGCGACCACCGACCCGACCGAGAGGTCGATGTGCCCGGCGATGATCACGATGACCATGCCGATGGCCAGGATCAGGATGTAGCTGTACTGCAGCACGATGTTGGTCACGTTGCCCGGGGAGAGCAGCGTTCCGTCGGTGAGCACGGTGAACAGCGCGATGATCGCCACGAAGGCGATGTAGATGCCGCTCTGCCGCAGGTTGCTCGTCAGCAGCGCACGGACGTTGCTGGTCCCCGTGTGCAGGGCGACGGCGGGCGCCACGTCCTTGGGGGCGGTCGCCGTCTGGGCCTCGGGCTCCGACGGGGGCACGGTCCTGGTCATGCCGCGAGCTCCTTCTCCTTGGTCATGAGCTCCATCAGGTTCTCCTGGGTCGCCTGGCCGACGGGCACCTCGCCGGTGATCCGGCCCGCGGACAGGGTGTAGATGCGGTCGCAGATGCCGAGCAGCTCGGGCAGCTCGGAGGAGATGACCAGCACCGCCTTACCGGCCGCGACCAGCCGGTTGATGATCGTGTAGATCTCGTACTTCGCACCCACGTCGATGCCGCGGGTGGGCTCGTCGAGGATCAGCACCTCGGGATCGGTGTACAGCCACTTGGACAGCACGACCTTCTGCTGGTTGCCACCGGACAGCTTGCCGACGACCGAGGCGACGCTCGGGGCCTTGACGTTCATGCTCTTCCGGTAGCCCTCGGCGACCTTGATCTCCTCGTTGCCGTTGACGAAGCCCTTGCTGGCGAGTTTGTTCAAGGCGGCGGCGGAGACGTTGCGCCGGATGTCCTCGATGAGGTTCAGGCCGTAGTGCTTGCGGTCCTCGGTCGCGTAGGCGATCCCGGCGTCGATCGCCTCGGCGACGTTGCGCGGCTTGACCTCCTTGCCGTGCACGAAGAGCCGGCCGGTGATGTTGCGACCGTAGGCGCGCCCGAAGATGCTCATCGCCAGCTCGGTGCGCCCGGCGCCCATGAGGCCGGCGATCCCGACGACCTCCCCGGCCCGGACGGTGAAGCTCGCGTCCTCGACGACCTTGCGCTCCTGCGTCGGGTGCCAGACCGTCCAGTCCTCGACCCTCAGGATCTCCTCGCCGGGGTGCGACTCGCGCTCGGGGTAGTAGCTCTCCAGGTCGCGGCCGACCATCCCGCGGATGATCCGCTCCTGGGTCACCTCGCCGGCGTGCAGGCTCAGCGTCTCGACGGTCCTGCCGTCGCGGATGACCGTGACGTTGTCCGAGACGGCGGTGATCTCGTTGAGCTTGTGTGAGATCATGATGCAGGTGATCCCGCGCTCCCGGAGGCGGCGCAGCAGGTCGAGCAGGTGCGCCGAGTCGTTGTCGTTCAGCGCGGCGGTGGGCTCGTCGAGGATCAGCAGGCGCACGTCCTTGGACAGCGCCTTGGCGATCTCGACCAGCTGCTGCTTGCCGACGCCGAGCTGACCCACCGGGGTCACCGGGTTCTCGTTCAGCCCGACGGAGCGGAGCAGCTCGCCGGCCTCGGCGTTGGCCTTGTTCCAGTCGATCAGCCCGAAGCGGCCGCGCCGCTCACTGCCCAGGAAGATGTTCTCCGCGATCGACAGGTACGGGACCAGCGCCAGCTCCTGGTGGATGATCACGATGCCGACGTGCTCGCTGTCGCGGATGCCGTGGAAGGTGACCGGCTGGCCGTCGTAGACGATCTCGCCGTCGTAGCTGCCGCTGGGATAGACGCCCGACAGGACCTTCATCAACGTCGACTTGCCGGCGCCGTTCTCGCCGCAGATGGCGTGGATCTCGCCGCGGCGCACCGCCAGGTTGACGTCCTCCAGGGCCTTGACGCCGGGGAACGTCTTGGTGATGCCGCGCATCTCCAGGATGTGGTCGTCCATGGGACCTCGTCGTCCTGTCGTCGGCGCCTCCTCGGCGCCCGCGGATGGTGGAGAGAGTGTGCGCCGTCCCACCGGGGTCGGCCAGGGCGCACAGGGTGGCCGGGTGGTGCCGGCCGGGCCCGACAGCAGGTGCTGCCGGGCCCGGCCGGGCTCGGGGTGCGGAGGGTCAGTCCGACTGGCCGCTGGCGACCTCTTCGGCCGTCCAGTAGCCGGAGTCGATCAGCACGGACTGGATGTCGTCCGCGAAGACCGTCTCGACCGGGAGCAGGTAGGACGGGACGACCTTGACGCCGTTGTCGTACGTCTCGGTGTCGTTGGCCTCCGGCTCGTCGCCCTCGGCGAAGGCGGCCGCGGCGGCGACGGCCTGCTCGGCCAGCAGGCGGGTGTCCTTGAAGATCGTGGAGCTCTGGACACCGTCCTGGATCAGCTTCACCGAGGCGATCTCGGCGTCCTGACCCGTCACGACGGCCATCGGCTGGGGCTGGGCGTCCAGCGTCGGGCCGTAGCCGGCGTTCTGCAGCGCGGTGATGATGCCGCGGGACAGGCCGTCGTAGGGCGAGAGGACGCCGTCGACCCGGGACCCGTCGTTGTAGGCGGAGGTCAGCAGGTCCTCCATCCGCCGCTGGGCGGTCTCCTGCTGCCAGCGCAGGATGGCGGCCTGCTCGATGTTCGTCTGGCCGGACTTGACGACCAGGGTGCCGTCGTCGATCAGCGGCTGCAGGACCGACATCGCACCGTCCCAGAAGAAGAACGCGTTGTTGTCGTCCAGCGAGCCGGCGAACAGCTCGACGTTGAACGGACCGGTCGCGGTGCCCGGCGAGCCGTCCTCGTTTCGCAGGCCCAGGCCCGTCAGCAGCGCGTTGCCCTGGGCGACGCCGACCTCGAAGTTGTCGAACGTGACGTAGAAGTCGACGTTCTCGGTGTCGCGGATGAGGCGGTCGTAGGAGATGACCGGGATGTTGTTGGCCGCCGCGTTCTCCAGCTGGCCGGAGAGGGCCGTGCCGTCGATCGCCGCGACGACGAGGATGTCGGCGCCCTCGGTGATCATCTGGTCGATCTGCTGCGACTGGGTGGGGATGTCGTCGTTGGCGTACTGCAGGTCGACGGTGTAGCCCTCGCCCTCCAGCTGCTCCTTGACGTTGTTGCCGTCGGCGATCCAGCGCTCGGAGGTCTGGGTCGGCATCGAGACGCCGATGGTCAGGTCCTCCGCCTCACCTCCGCCGCCGGCGCCGCCGCTCCCACCGGCGCCCTCGCCGCCACAGGCCGCCAGGGTCAGCGCCATGCCGGCGCTGAGGGCGGCGAAGCCGAGCCTCTTGCTCACGTGATCTCCTCCTCGAGACTGCTGCGCGCTCGACCCGGCGCAGGCCCGCCCGTGGCGAGCGGCACAAGTGTGAGCGCTAACAACCCATTGCCGTCAACCCCTGACGGCCACGTCGGCGTCACGGTCTCGTAACGCTGGTGTGCGGGGGCGCCCCGTCCGACGGCGTTCGTCGCGGCGCGGTGAGCCCCCGGCTACGCGGAGTCGACAGCGGGGGTGGCGGACGCGACACCGGCCCGGGGGACGGACGTCGTCCCCCGGGCCGGTTGCCGCTGCGGCGATCCCCGCGGGGATCGCCGCAGCGGGGCCTAACGCAGGGTGATCTGCCGGGAGAGCAGCCCCGCCCGGGCGCGCCGCTCGTCGGCGGTCAGCGGGTCGGTCCGCTCCATCGCCTGCTCCAGCCGGGCCTGGAACGCCGTGGCCGCGTCGGTCCACTCGGCGGCCGGGGTCTCGGCGGGCAGGTCCCACACCGGCACGAGCAGACCGTGGGCTCGGAAGGCGCCGGCGTAGCGGGTGCCGTCGCCGAGCAGGATCTCGCCCGAGGCGCGCAGGCGGGCCAGCGCGTCGAGCAGCCGCTCCTCCGGCTCGGGTCGCACCCAGCGCAGGTGCGCGCGCTCGGCGCCGGGGCGCACCCAGTAGGCGGCTCCGAGGCCGGGGAGCTGCTCGGTGGGCAGGATCGCCGCGTTCGCCTGCTCCAGCCCGGCCCGCGCGGCGGCGCCGGCGTCGACGCCCTCGAGCCAGAAGCCGAAGTCTGCGTGCACGGTCACGTCCAGCGGCGCCGCGGTGTCGAGCAGCTCCTGCAGCCGCGGACCGGCCGAACCGGCGCCGCCGACCGGGCCCGGGTCGACCGGCGCGCCGGCCGGGGCCGCGAGGGCAGCGGCCAGCGCCGTCCCCAGGTCGCGGCTGACATCGTCGGACGCGCCCTGCAACTGGACGCCGAGCAGGATCTCGCCGTTGGCGCGCACCAGGGCCGGGGCACCACCGGGCAGCACGCTGGCCAGGGTCACGTCGCGGCCGTCCGCCGTCCGCAGCGGGGCGGTCGCCGCCGGGACCAGCTCGCGCAGCGCCACCCAGTGCTCCTCGCCCGGCAGCCCCTCGAACGGCCGGGTCACCGGCGGGGCGTAGCCCGAGCCGTGGCAGTGCCGGTACCGGCGGCCCGAGCCGCACGGACAGGGCGCCTTGGGGTTGACGCCGGAGTCGGCGGCAGGGGCAGCGGGGCGCTTGCGGGTCGCGGAGCGGGCCATGGCGACGAGCGTAGTGAGCGACCCCCTCCGGCCTCGCCTGCTCCCAGGGACCGGCCCGAGCTCGCGAGGGTCGGGAGGAGCAGGTCCTGTCTCTCGCCAGCTCGGCGCGAGCCTCAGGACGCGGGCCGCTCGCCATAGGCTCTGGGGATGGTCGAGGGACAGGAGCTGACGCGACTGCTGGCCGGGCTGCGACCCGAGCTGACGCCCGAGCCGTACGTGTACGCGCTGGGCCCCGCGCCCGCCGGCACGCTGGCCTTCGCCACGGTCGCCGAGGACGAGGGCGTCACGCTGGTCCTGACGCGGGACGAGGCCGACGCCGCCGCGTTGCCGGCCCGGTGGACGGCCGCCCGGATCACGCTGCGGGTGCCCTCCGAGCTCTCCGCCGTGGGACTGACCGCCGCGGTCAGCGCCCGGCTCGCGGCGGCCGGCATCAGCTGCAACGTCGTGGCCGGCCTGTCCCACGACCACCTGTTCGTGCCGTGGGACCGCCGCGACGAGGCGCTCGCGGAGCTGCAGCAGCTCGCCCGTGAGGCGTCGTCCGAGTGACCCGCGCGAGCCGGGCTCCGGCGACGTGACCGTCCCCCTCGACCTCGCCGACCCGGCCGTCGTCGCCGACCCCTACCCCGGCTTCGCGCGGGCCCGGGCGCAGGCGCCGGTGCAGTGGCACGAGGGCATGGGCCTGTGGCTGGCGTTCACCCACGCGGAGAGCAACGCCGTCCTGCGCGACCGGCGGCTGGGCCGCATCTGGCGGGACCGGGAGCCGGCGGAGCGGTTCGGTGCCTTCAACCTCATCCACCGCAACGCGCTCCTGGAGATGGAGCCGCCGGACCACACGCGGCTGCGCCGGCTGGTCAGCGCCGCCTTCGCCCGCGGGCACGTCGAGCGGCTGCGGCCGTGGGTGCAGCAGCTGGCCGCCGAGCTGGTCGACGGCCTGGCCGAGCGCTCCGGGGGCACCGAGCCGGTCGACGTCCTCTCCGGGATGGCCGAGGAGCTGCCGGTCGCGGTCATCGCCGAGCTGCTCGGCGTGCCCCCGGCCGACCGGCCGCTGCTGCGGCCGTGGTCCAACGCGATCGTGAAGATGTACGAGTACGGCCGGACGGCGGCCGTCGAGGACGCCGCGGAACGGGCGGCGGCCGGGTTCGTCTCCTACCTGCGCGGCCTGGCCGCCGAACGCCGCCGGGCTCCGGGCGAGGACCTGCTCTCCCACCTGGTCACCGTGCGCGACGCCGAGGGTGACCGGCTGACCGAGGACGAGCTGGTCACGACCTGCATCCTGCTGCTCAACGCCGGGCACGAGGCCACGGTCAACGTGAGCGGCAACGGCCTGCTGGCGCTGCTCGAGCACCCCGACCAGCTGGCCCGCTTGCGCGAGGACCCGGGGCTGCTGCCGACGGCGGTCGAGGAGCTCATGCGCTTCGACTCGCCGCTGCAGCTGTTCGAGCGGACCGCGACCGCCGACGTGGAGATCGGCGGGGTCACCGTGCGGGAGGGGCAGAAGGTCGCCGCGCTGCTCGGCGCCGCCAACCGGGACCCGGCGGCCTTCGCCGATCCCGACCGGCTGGACGTCGGGCGCACCGAGAACCCGCACATCACCTTCGGCGCCGGCGTGCACTTCTGCATCGGGGCACCGCTGGCCCGGGTGGAGCTGCAGGCGTCCTTCGGCGCGCTGCTGGAGCGGACGTCGCGGCTGGAGCTCGGGGCACCTGCACGGCGGCGGCCGGAGTTCGTCATCCGCGGCCTGGCCGAACTGCCCGTGGTGGTGCTGCGCTGACCGTCGGCCTCCGGCCTCCCACCGCGGCCGGGTGCCGTCCCCCGGTTCCGCCGAGCCCGTTCTGGTCCTCGTCGCGGGACCCTCCGGCCCCCGCTCCCCGACCCGCCTCGCAGGGCGTGTCACCTGCGCAGTCAGTGTGGAACGTGAACAGGGTCACTGGCACGATGCGGCCATGCGCGGGCTCATGCAGGACTTCCCTCTGACCATCGACGCGATCTTCCGGCACGTCGAGCAGCACTACGGCGACGGGACGATCGCAACCGCGGGGCCCGGCGGGGTCACCCGGGCGACGTACGCGGAGTGGGCCGACCGCACCCGCCGACTCGGCGGCGTGCTCGACACCCTCGGCATCAGCGACGACGGCCGGGTCGGCACGTTCGGCTGGAACAGCCAGCGTCACCTCGAGCTCTACTTCGCCGCGCCGTCCACCGGGCGGGTGCTGCACACCCTCAACATCCGGCTGTTCCCCGAGCAGCTGACCTACATCGCCAACCACGCCGAGGACGAGGTCGTCTTCGTCGACCGGACGGTGCTGCCGCTGCTGTGGCCGCTGATCGACACCATGAAGACGATCCGGCACGTCGTGGTCATGGACGACGGCGGGGACAACGGGATCCCCGACGACCCGCGGGTGCTCGACTACGAGACGCTGCTGGCCGAGGCCTCCCCGGTCGACTTCCACGTCGACGACGAGTACCGGGCCGCGTCGATGTGCTACACGAGCGGCACCACCGGCAACCCGAAGGGCGTCGTCTACTCGCACCGCTCCACGTGGCTGCACACGATGGGCGTGATGGCGCCGAACGCGTTCGGGCTGGGCATCCAGGACGTCGCGATGCCGGTCGTGCCGATGTTCCACGCCAACGCCTGGGGCATCGCGCAGGCCGCCCCGGCCGCCGGCGCCTCGCTGGTCCTGCCCGGCTCGATGATGCAGCCGGAGTCCCTCGCGAACCTGATCGTCGACGAGGGCGTCACCTTCACCGCCGGCGTCCCGACCATCTGGCAGGGCGTGCTCCCCCACCTGGCCGGCCGGCCGCACAAGCTGCGCGACATCGGCTGCGGCGGGTCCGCGGTGCCCCGGGCGCTGAGCGAGGCCTACCGCGAGCAGGTCGGCCTGCCGATCCTGCAGGCCTGGGGCATGACCGAGACCCACCCGGTCGCCTCCTCCGGCATCCTGCCGCGCCGCCACGCCGACGCCGACCCCGAGACGCAGGCCGACCAGCGGTCCCGGGCGGGGCTGCCGTTCCTCGGCGTCGAGGCCCGGATCGTCGACGCCGAGACCCTCGAGCCGCAGCCGTGGGACGACCAGGCCACCGGTGAGCTGCAGGTGCGCGGCCCGTGGTGCGCGAAGGACTACTACAACCCCGACGCCGGCGTGGAGCTGTCGACGCCGGACGGCTGGATGCGCACCGGCGACGTCGCCGCCATGGACCCCTACGGCTCGATCCGGATCGCCGACCGCACCAAGGACCTCATCAAGTCCGGCGGCGAGTGGATCAGCTCGGTCGACCTCGAGAACGCGATCATGAGCCACCCGAAGGTCAAGGAGGCGGCGGTCGTCGGCGTGCCGCACCCGAAGTGGGACGAGCGCCCGCTGGCCTGCGTCGTGCTCAAGGACGGCGAGACCGCGACCGAGGAGGAGATCCTCGAGCACATCAAGCCGCAGGTGGCCAAGTGGTGGCTGCCCGACGCGGTCGAGTTCATCGACGAGGTGCCCAAGACCAGCGTCGGCAAGTTCTCCAAGAAGGACCTGCGCAGCCGCTTCGCGGAGTTCCCCGCGAAGGGCTGAGCGCCGGGGTGGGCCCGTCCGCGCGGACGGACCCACCCCCGCCTGACCGTGGGCGATGGCACGGGCACGCTGAGTGCACACCTGTCGTGACGTCGAGAAACCGTCCGACTACGTTGTGCACATGCCTCCTGCCCGGACCCGGCCGAGCGGCTCGTCGACCAGCACGCCCGGCAGGCACCGGGCCGGACGCGGCGGGCGACGGCTGTGGCTCTCCGGCCTCGCGGCGGCGGTGGTCGGCGCCGGCGTGGTCGCGCCGTGGCCGAGCGTGCCCGAGGCCTCGTCGGCCGCCGCACCGGCGGTCGACGAGGCCCGCAAGACCCGGAAGCCCGCCCCCGCGCCGTCGGCGCCTGCCACCACGGCGCCTGCACCGACGACGGTCGCCCCACCGCCGAGCGGCACGACGTCCGCCGTCCCGACGAGCACCGCGCCGTCGACCGCCTCCGGCACGGGCGCGCCGGGCACCACCACGACAGCGGGCTCGACGGTCCCGGCCTCGACGGACAACCCGCTCGCCGGGATGGCCTTCCACGGCCCCAACACCGGTGCGGCCCGGGCCGCGGCGCAGCCGGGCCGCAGCGCCGAGGACGCCGCGGCGCTCGCGGAGCTGGCGGCCGTGCCGACCGCGACGTGGCTGGGCGCGTGGAGCGGCGACGTCACGGCGGCGGTCCGCCAGGAGGTCGCCGCCGCGCAGGCCGCCGGCGCCGTGCCGGTCTTCGTGACCTACAACGTGCCGGACCGGGACTGCGGCGGGTACTCCGCCGGCGGCGTCGGCTCGTCGGCCGAGTACCTCCGCTGGGTGCAGGCGGTCGTGGCCGGCATCGGGACGGCGACGGCGGTCGTGGTGGTCGAGCCGGACGCGCTCGCGCAGCTGTGCGGCGACCCCGCGGAGCGGCTGTCGCTGCTGCGGTCGGCGGTCGGGCTGCTCGAGGGGAACCCCGGCACGCACACCTACCTCGACGCCGGGAACCCGACCT
The DNA here is from genome assembly GCF_054050015.1 of Geodermatophilus sp. SYSU D01176. Taxonomy (NCBI): domain Bacteria; kingdom Bacillati; phylum Actinomycetota; class Actinomycetes; order Geodermatophilales; family Geodermatophilaceae; genus Geodermatophilus; species Geodermatophilus sp. SYSU D01176. The sequence goes on from NZ_JBJGYN010000078.1 coordinate 9,995, forward strand.
GGATCAGCGCCGCGACGACCGCCGAACGGCTCCGCGCCGCCGGCGGGACCACCGCGGACGGCTTCGCGCTGAACGTCTCCAACTTCGAGACGACGGCCGACAACGTGGCCTACGGCCAGCAGGTGTCGGCGCTGCTGGGCGGCGCGCACTTCGTCGTCGACACCAGCCGCAACGGCAACGGTCCCGGCAGCGACTGGTGCAACCCCCCGGGCCGCGCCCTGGGCGAGCGCCCGACGGCGCAGACCGGGCAGCGCGGGGTGGACGCCTACCTGTGGGTCAAGCGGCCGGGGGAGTCCGACGGCACGTGCAACGGCGGCCCGGCCGCCGGGACCTTCTGGGACACCTACGCGATCGCACTGGTCCGCAACGCGTAGGGACGGGGCCTCAGCGCACGAAGGGCTGCTGGCCGGTCTCGCTCACCATCGGCCGGCCCGCCGCCTCCCACTCCCCCATGCCGCCGCCGACGTTGACCGCGTCGTAGCCGTTGGCGTTCAGCCAGGCGGCCACCCGGGCCGAGCGTCCGCCCCCGCGGCAGGTCACGTAGATGGGGTCGCCCTCGGGGAGGTCGTCCAGCCGCGCGGGGACCTCGCCCATCGGGATGTGGGTGGCGCCGTCGATGTGGCCGGCCACCCACTCGTCGTCCTCGCGCACGTCGAGGACGACGGCGTCCTCGGGGACCTCGTCGGCGGGCACGGTCGGGACCTGCTGCGGCATCACGGCTCCCATCGTGCCACCGGCGCGGTGTGCGGCCGTCCGGTGTGGCACCACGGCGCCGGTCACGGGGTCGGTGCAGCCGGGACGGAGGACACGCCGCGCGCACCGGCCACAGCCCCTCGACCACCGCCGGGCGGGGCGAGGAGGGGCGGCGGGGCGCCGACCGGCCCACCGGTGCGCTGCGCTGGGAGGATGGCACCGATGACCGCCCACGCCGCGCCCGTCCGCGACCCCGCCTGGTCGCTGTCCCGCTCGGCGATCGGCCTGTGGGTCACCGAGGGGGTGATCGGCGCGCTGGTCTGGGCCGCCGTGGTCACCGCCGTCCTGACCTTCGTCCCGGAGAGCGTCCTGCCCTCGCCGCTGCGCTGGGCCCTCGTGGCGTTCGCGGTGCTGGAGGCGGCGGTGACGATCGGCATCCGGCCGTGGGTGCGCTACCGGGTGCACCGCTGGGAGGTCACCGGCGAGGCGGTCTACACCCTCACCGGCTGGCTGACCCGCACGTGGACGCTGGTGCCGATCTCGCGCATCCAGACCGTCGACGTCACCCGCGGGGTGCTGCAGCAGCTGTTCGGCCTGGCCACGGTCGCGGTGCTGACCGCGTCCTCGCAGGGCACGGTCCGGGTGCTGCACCTGGAGACCGACGTCGCCCACCGGGTCGCCGACGACCTGGCGCGGCGGGCCGAGCTGGTCCGCGACGAGGCCACGTGAGCTCACCGGAGACGGCGGCCGGCACGCGCCGGACGTCGCCGCGCGTGGTGCTGGTCCACACCGCCACCTTCCGGCAGGCCCGCCAGCTGGTGCCGGTGCTCATCCCGATCGCCGCGGTGGTCGGCGTCGGCGACGGGCCGCTCACGGTCGTCGTCATGGCGGTCCTCATCACCGCGCTGTCCCTGACCGCGGCCGCGCTGACCTGGTGGCGCTTCGGCTACACCGACGGGCCGACGGCGGTGGTGGTCACCCGCGGCCTGCTGGCCCGCTCGGTGCGCACCGTGCCCAACGACCGCATCCGCGGCGTGGAGGTCGAGGCCCCGCCGCTGCACCGGCTGCTGGGGCTGGTGCGGGTCCGCATCGACGCCGCGGCCGGCTCGGTCGGGGCCGGCGAGGAGGAGCTCGTCGTCGACGGCGTGACCCGCGCCGAGGGCGACCGGTTGCGGGCCCGGCTGCTGGCCCGCCGTCCCGCCGGGGCGCCGGCACCGGACGACGGGCCGGGGGGTGGGACCGACGGCGGAGTGGAGCCGGTCGAGGAGCAGATCGCCCGCTTCGACCCCCGCTGGCTGCTCTACGCGCCGCTGGTCGGCAGCTACCTCGTCGTCCCGCTGGCCGCCGTGGGCACGCTGTTCCGCCTGGTGCAGGAGCTGCCCGACGCCGTCGTCCCGGACCTCACCGGCCCCGAGCCCTCCCCGCACCTGCTCGTCCTCGCGCTGGCCGCCGCGGTGCCGCTGCTGGCGGTGGCCGCGGTGGTCGGTGCGGCCGTCGTGAACTGGGGCTACCGGCTGGAGCGGAGGGGCGGCTCGCTGGTCGCCGTCCGCGGGCTGCTCACCCGGCGGCACACCGAGCTGGAGGTCGACCGCATCCGGGGCGGCACGCTCACCGAGGGCCTGGGCATGCGCTGGGTGCGCGCGGCGCGGGTGAGCGCCCTCGTCACCGGGCTCGGCCAGGCGAACCGGCGTGGCCAGCTGCTGCCGCTGGGTCCCCGGACCGAGGCGCTGCGGCTGCTGGGCCGGCTCGTCGAGGACCCCGGCCCGCTGACCGGCCACCCACCGGCGGCGCTGCGCCGCCGGCTGACCCGCGCGCTGGCCACCGGGCTGCTGGTCACCGCGGTCGGGATCTGGGCCGCCGCCACGCTGGGCTGGTGGTGGGTGCCGGTGGTCGGGGTCGCCCTCACCGCCCTGGGCGTGCCGATGGGGATCGGCCGCTTCCGCGCGCTCGGGCACGGGGCGGGCCCGCGGTCGTTCGGCGTGCGCAGCGGCTGGCTGGTGCGCGAGCAGGCGGTGCTGCAGCGCCGGGCGGTCGTGGGCTGGGAGGTCCGGCAGAGCGTGCTGCAGCGGCAGGCCGGGCTGGCCACCGTGGTGGCCTGCGTCGGCGCGGGCAGCGGGGGCTACGCCGCGGTGGACATGGCCGCGGACGACGTGCCCGGGTTCACCGCCGCGGCGTCGTCGGGGACGTGGGCGGGGACGCTGGCTCCGCACTGACCGTCCCGGCCGCGCGTGTCGATCACCGTCGCGGGTAGCCGGGGGTCGATGAGATGCGGGCCCGCACCGGTGCGGAACTCAGCCGTGCCTGGGGTTGCTGCCCAGGTGCACCCGCCCGGCCAGCGCCGCCGCCTCGACGCGGGTGGCCACGCCCAGCGTCCGCAGCAGCGCCGCCACCAGCCGTTTCGCCGTCCGCTCGGACACGTGCAGGGTCGTGGCGATGTCCACGGTGCTCGTGCCGTCGGCCACCAGCCGCCACAGCCGGCGCTCGTCGGCGGTCAGCCGCTCGGCGAGGCCCTGCTCCCCCGTGGGCGCGGAGGCCTCCAGCAGCCGGCGCAGCAGGTCCTCCGGGATCACCGACCAGCCGTCGAGCACCGCCATCAGCGGCCGCACGAGCGCCTCGGGGTCGGCGGTCTTGGGCAGGAAGCCCGCGGCCCCGGCCCGCAGCGCCTCCAGGACGGCGTCCTCCTCGGCCTGGCCGGACAGCGCCACGACCCGCACCGTGGGGTCCGCCCGGCGGATCGCCGCGATCGCCCGCGTGCCGCCCGGCGGCGGCATGTGCAGGTCCACGACGGCGACGTCGGCGTGGTGCCGGCGCACCATCGCCGCGGCCGCCGACGCGTCGTCCGTCGTCGCCACCACGCGGACCCGCCCCTCGCTCACCCCCGGCAGCAGCAGGGCCAGGCCCCGGCTGAACAACGGGTGGTCGTCGACGAGCACGACGTCGACCGGAGGACGGCGCTGCGCACCGGCGTCGTTCTGCTCCATCTCTCCCCCGACGGCCAGCTGCCCCGGCGCTGCTGACCGGACGCACCACGGAGGTGCCCATGACCCTGGCCCCCAACCACCCGACGTCCGCCGAGCCCGGCCCGGTGCTCCCGGCCCTGCGCCGCCTGCTGCGCCGCCGGACTCCGCCTCAGCCCGACGTCCCGGCGCCGCCGGAGGCGCTGGTCCAGGCGCTGTGCCACGACATGCGTTCGCCGCTGGCCTCGCTCGAGGCGCTGCTGGGGGCGCTGGGGCGGGCCGGCGGGTCGGCGGCCGGTGCGGACCCCGGGGAGGTGCTGGAGCTGGCCCGGGCCCAGACCGCCCACCTGGCCTCCATGCTGCGGACGGCGGCCGCCACGGGCGGGGCCGCGCCGCTGGGTCGCGGGCCGCGCCGGCTCGGCGACGTCGTCCGCGCGTCGATGGCCGCCTCCGGGCTGCCCGCCACGCAGCTGACCCTGGAGCTCGGTGCGCACGCCGAGGACGTCGCCGTCGCAGACGCGCGGGTGCAGCGGATCCTCACCAACCTCCTGGAGAACGCCCACCGGCACGGGGACGGCGCCGCGGTCCGGCTGACCGTCCGATGTCGCATCGGCTGGGTCGACCTCGCGCTGACGCAGGCCGTCGTCCGGCCGGAGCGGCTGCTCGGGCACCTCACGACCGCCGACCCGCCACCGGACCTCACCGGCCTCGGCCTGTGGTCGGTGCGGCGGCAGACCGGCGAGCTCGGCGGCCGGATCGTGTGGGCCGACGACGGGACGTCGCTGACGCTGACCGTCCAGCTGCCCGATCGGTGAGGAACCCCGCCCGGGTCCCTCGCACGCTGAGGAACGCCCCGGATGGGGCGGGATCGCGGGGCCCTGGTCCCGAGATGCGCCTCGCGGCCGTCACCGTCGGCCCTGTTGCAGCCGCCGGCCGTACCTCGGTGCAGGCCGACGGAAGACATGGCACTGGCGGGCCACGGGTGGGCACGGGCGGGCCACCGGCCGCGGGCAGATCCCTGGTGTCACCGCATCGGCGGTGGTCGCGACGACGCAAGGGAGACCCCGTGTTCACCCACACCCACGCCCTGCAGTACGAGGCCAAGCCCGACGGCCCCGACCCGGAGTTCGCCCGGAAGATGCAGGAGATCCTCGGCGGTCAGTGGGGCGAGATGACCGTCGCCACCCAGTACCTGCTGCAGGGCTGGAACTGCCGGCTGCCCGGCAAGTACAAGGACATGCTGCTCGCGATCGGGACCGAGGAGCTGGCCCACGTCGAGATGATCGTCACGATGATCGACCGGCTGCTCGACCACGCGCCGCTCAAGCCCGATGCGGCCGACCGCACCAACGAGGCCGCCGCCGGCTACGGGCAGCACAACCCGCAGCACACGATCGTCAACGGCCAGGGCGCGTCCTACATCGACAGCATGGGCAACCCGTGGACCGGCGCGTACGTGACCGCCAGCGGCAACCTCATGGCCGACTTCATGTACAACGCCACCGCCGAGATGCAGGGCCGGCTGCAGGTGTCCCGGCTCTACAACATGACCGACGACCCCGGGGTCAAGGACATGCTGCGGTTCCTGATCACCCGCGACCACATGCACCAGCAGCAGTGGCTGGCCGCGACCGAGGAACTCAAGTCCGACGGGATCGAGGGCATCCCGGTGCCCGAGGCCTTCCCGCTGGAGGAGGAGGTCGGCGACCTCGGCTACACGTTCATCGACGCCTCCGACGGCCCCGAGGCCTCGGCCGGCCGGTGGGCGTCGGGTCCGTCGGTCGACGGGCGGTCGGAGTTCCGCGCCCGCCCGATCGAGGCGACGGCGGACGCCCCGATCCTCCCGCCCGGCGACCCGCGGCTGTTCTCCACGCCGCAGATGCCGGGGCAGTCGCTGCTCCAGAAGGCCAAGGACATGCTCAAGTAGCCGACCCGTCCCACCCTGCGCCGTCGCCGCGCCGGTGGCCGGGTCAGCCCACGACCCGGCCACCGGCCGGCGGGCCGCCCCCGCCGGAGGAGAGCACCGTGCACCTGTCCGTCCCCGCCGTCCTGCTGACGGTGGTCTACGCCGCGGCCCTCGCCGTCGCGGTCGCCGCGCCCGGCCAGCACCTGGTCGCCGGGTCGGTCGTCCTCACCGGCCTGGTGACCCGCTGGGCCGTCCGCCACCGCCGCGCCCACGTCGCCCCCGCGGCTGCCGCGACCCCCGACGTCCTCGCGGCCGACACCGCCCCCGCCTGAGCCGCTCCGGCGATCTCCGCGGAAACCGCCGGAGGAGGACCCGGGAACGCGCGAGGCGCGCGCCCCCGCGAACGGGGACGCGCGCCTC
>NZ_JBJGYN010000079.1:0-15549 GCF_054050015.1 Geodermatophilus sp. SYSU D01176
CCCCCCGCGCCCCCCCCCCCGGCCAGCCCGCGGGCCGCCCCCCCCCCCCCCCCCCCCCCCCCCCCCCCCCCCCCCCCCCCCCCCCCCCCCCCCCCCCCCCCCCCCCCCCCCCCCCCCCCCCCCGCCGCTGCGACGGCATGGAGCGTCGACCAGTCAGCACACCGCTGTGAGACCGCCCGCGCGGACGACGGTCCCGGCCTCCCGGTCCGTCGTCCGCGCGGGCGGGTGAGTGGGTCAGGCGACCCCTGCGCGGGTCCTCGCCAGCTCGTCCTTGTAGTACTCCAGGGTCCGGTACATCCCCCGGTGCATCTCGTTGAAGGCCAGCAGCCGCTCGGCCTGGGCCCCACTCAGGCGCTTGCGCCCCGGGCGGGCCACCGCACGCGACTGCAGGAGGCCGTCGATCCGGGCCGACAGGCGCCATCTCTCCGCGTGTGCGCCCCGCGTCGCCCGGGAGAACTCCTGGGCCGCGGCGAACCCGGCGACCAGCTCGGCAGCGATCGTCGCCGCGTCGGCCTCCCGGCGGGTGGCCCGCCCGGAGAAGTTCCACCAGAGCTCGTGCTCCAGGTTGGCGGCGGTCAGCCAACCGCACCCACCGAAGTGGTCGTACACGTAGCAGGGGATCCCCATGGAGAGGGCGTACTGCACCGTCTTGCCGATGCTGACCACGGCGTCGTAGCGGTCGAGGAGCTCCGGCGTGACCCGGGCGACGGACGTGACCTCACCGAGGACGTCGACCTGGACGGCCCCGCCGCGCCGCAGGAGCTCCGCAGCCTCCAGCACCTCCTCCGGGGGGTGGTTGGAGACGACGAGGAGACGCTCGAGCCGTGCCCCCGCCGGGCGCCGGGCCGCGTCGGCGAAGACGTCGGGTGCCGGGTTGTCGAAGACCTCGATGCGGCGCCGCGGGATGCCGAAAGACTCCAGGCGTCCGGCGGTCTCCTGCGAGACCGCCGTCGTCACGTCCGCCAGCGCGACCTCCACGTCGCCCATGATCGGCAGCTCCATGTGGACGTGCGCCGACATGTGGTGCCACACGACCGCGCTGGAGAGCCCGCCGGCGGCCAGCTGGGACACCAGGTTCGGCGGCAGGACGCCGTGCTGCACCCAGATGAGGTCGTACGGCCCGCGGAACTCCTCGTAGGGGTCGCCGGCCACGTGGAGCCGGTCCTGTCCCGGGAGCGCGGCGAACTCCGCGGTCATCGGTGGCAGGAACAGGTTGTTCGCCACGTCGACCGACGCGCCCCGGGACAGGAAGTGCTCGACGAGTTCCAGGGTCACCAGCTCCGAGCCCCGGATCTCCCGGAGCTGGTTGGTGCAGACCAGGACCCGCCGGGGTTGGCGCAGGCTCACGAGGAGCGCTGCCGCGTGGGACGACGGTCCGCCGTGAGCCGCCGGGCCCCGGCGTTCCGCAGCCCCAGGGCGAGGCCGACGACGCCGCGCTGCTGGTAGTCGGCCACCGCGCGGTGCGCGAGGCGGACGACGGTCGGGGCCGAGCGCACGTGCGGCTCGAGACCGGAGGAGGAGCGCGGCAGCATCGCGAAGGCCACCGAGATCTGCACCGAGCTGGCCGCGCCGCCGATGCGGTCGGCCAGCGGCAGCCACACCTCCGAGTCGGCCCAGTCGAACTCGATCAGGGTGCCCCCCAGCCAGCGCGACTTGTGCAGCACCAGCTGGGCGATGTCCTCGGGGCTGTCCCACCGCAGCACGTGCGGCTCGCTGCCGTCACTGATCACCCGCGCCTCGATCCAGTCCACCCGGACGATCGCCGGGCGCCCCGGGATCGACAGGGCGACGTCCTTGATGCCGTCGGCCCGGACGTTCAGGCGGGCGAACGACAGGCCGTTGTGGTTGATCCGCACCCGCTTGTTCGGGCCCTGGTGGACGGTGCCGGCGTCACCACGCCAGCGCAGGCGGGTCTCGAACGGCTCGCCCGACGGCTCGAAGACCTCGCGGTCGACGTGGCCCTGGTGCAGCGCGTCGACCTGCGCGGCCAGCCGGCGGTCGGTGGCGGCGATCAGCCGGGGCCAGAAGGCGTCCCGCAGCTGGAGGTCGTCGAGGTCGTTGGGGGAGAGGTAGGCGATGGCGGCGGCCAGGTCCTCGGGGATGACGCTCGTCACGACGGTCGAGCCGGCGTTGTCCTCGTGCCGCCAGTTGCCGAAGACCGCGGCCTCCTCGCTGGTGGGGTCCTGCAGCGCCGCGACCAGGACGCTCGCCAGCCGCTCGGCCGCCCCCGGTCCGGCGAGGGAGGGCCAGTCGCGGTCGGCCTCGACGTAGCGGTTCAGCAGGGCCTGGAAGGTGAGGATGCCCTCCTGCACCGACCGGCGCTCCGCGTTCTGCGCGGCCGAGTCGACCACCGGGCCGAGGACGGGCTCGCCGCTGTCGGTGAAGTCGACGAGGGAGCCGCAGAGCGCGTTGACGGCCTGCTCGAGGACCTCGGGGCTGCGCGCCACGGTGGCCGCGACCTCGCGGGGGTGCCCGCCCTGCGCCAGGAATCCCTCGGCCCGCAGGCCGGCGAGGAAGACCTTGGCGGCGCGGTCCTCGGTGGCCAGGTAGAGGCCGGAGGGGACCACCGGCAGGCAGGCCATCTTCAGGACCTGGGCGAGCTGGTACTGGATCGTGCCGCCCCACCCGAGGTCGACCAGGGTGAGGTCCGGGTCGTCGAGGGCCCCGGCCTGGGTGAGGGCGTTGATCAGCCGCTCGCGGGCCTGGGTGACGGTGGCCGTCATCTGGTTGAGCAGGTGCGGGCTCTCGGTCAGCGCGGCGGCCACGCGGTCGAGCAGCCCGGCATCGTTGAGGACGGTGTGGAGCTCCCCGGCGAGGGCGGGCACGTCACCGGGACGCAGGTGCAGGATGCCCAGCAGCTGGCCGACGGTGAGGTTGTAGCTGCGGCGGACGAGCTCGCTCAGGCTGGTGCGGTCGACCCGGTCGAGCATGGCCACGGAGGTGACGTGCCGCGACAGCCACAGCGGCCGCGCCTCGACCTTGCTGCCGCGGGCGCGCGCGGACTCGTTGATGAGGGTGGACAGCAGCTCGCCTTCGCGCATCGGGCACCAGAGGACGCGGGTGCCCGCGGCCTCGGCGCGCTCCACGACCCACTCGGCGAACCCGGTGAGCACCGGACCCAGCACGCCCGCGCCGTAGCGCCATGCCGTCGACACGTTCCGGGCCAGGTCCTCCGGCTCCCTGCGCACGGCCTTCGCGCGCAGGCTGGTGAGCCCGAAGTCGCCCTCAGCGGAGTCCAGGAGCGGGTCCATGGGGCCGTAGAGGTCCAGCGGCGCCTTCTCGCGCACGAAGACCGGGGCGAGGCGGGCGTCGATCCGCTCGTAGTGGAGGCAGCGGACGCCGAGGGCCCCGGGGGCCTCCACGTCGGCGTGCCAGTTGTCGCCGACGTGCCACAGCTGCTCGGGGCGCAGCGCGAGCTCGTCGAGCACGACCCGCCACAGGCCGCTGGCCTTGTCCATCCCGTACTCGAGGGACCGGAACAGCCGCGCGTCCTTCAGGGCCGCGAGCTCCGGGCGGTCGAGCAGGTGGCGCAGCTGCGCCTCGGTGAAGTAGGTGTCCGAGACCAGCACGATCGGGATCTCGTGCTCGGTCGCCGTCGCGATCAGCTCGGCGATGTCGAAGTCGACGACGGTGAACTGGCGCTCGATGTCGAGCTCGGCCGCGACCAGCTCCTCGAGGGAGGCGTCGAAGACCTCGAGTGGCATCTTGCGCCAGATGTCGAACAGGGACACCTCCGGGCCGTGCCCTGCGCGCCGCGACTCGATCTCGGCGTTGATGCGCATGTGCCGGAAGGCCGCGTCGCTCACCCAGGCGGGGCAGCGCCCGTCGCGCCGGAGCTCCTCACCGAGGAGGGGGAACATGTCCGACGGACGGGGCACCCGACGCCACAGGATGGTGTCGAAGATGTCAAGGCACAGCGTCGCGCACGACCTGTCGACGACGGCGTTGCGGACCTTCTTGAGCACTGAGGACATCCCCGCACCTGTTTCTCTCGTTCGCATGCGTCGGGGACGGCGCCCCACGAGCCGGGGCGCACCTGCCCCCTGTTCGCAACTCAGCGTAGGTGTTTCCGCACTGGGCGCCACCTATGCGAGTGGGTCGTGGGCCGACTGTGCTGGATGTGACGGAACGGTCCCATGAGGGTGGCCACGGCCGGCCTCGCGGACCCCGGAACGCCGATGGCGCGGCCCCACCGGAGTGGGACCGCGCCGTCGAGCGGGAGTGGCGGGGGGCAGGGAGGTCCTCTTACGAGGCGTGGGGGAAGCGTGGTCCTCCTTCAGTCCTCCAGGCGGCCGTCGAGGGCGCCACCCTCGGCGAAGAACGGGCGGATGCGGTTCTCGTACATGGTCAGCGCCGAGCCGATCGCCATGTGCATGTCGAGGTACTTGTAGGTGCCGAGGCGGCCACCGAACAGGACCCGCTTCTCGGCGGCCTCCTTGGCGGCCAGCTCGCGGTAGCGCTCCAGCTTGGCGCGGTCCTCGGGGGTGTTGATCGGGTAGTACGGCTCGTCGCCGGTCTCGGCGAAGCGGGAGTACTCGCGGACGACGACGGTCTTGTCGGTCGGGTAGTCGCGCTCGGGGTGGAAGTGCCGGAACTCGTGGATCCGGGTGAAGGGCACGTCCTCGTCGGCGTAGTTCATGACCGAGGTGCCCTGGAAGTCACCGACCGGGAGGACCTCGGTCTCGAAGTCCAGGGTGCGCCAGCCGAGTTCGCCGGCCTCGTAGCCGAAGTACTTGTCGATCGGGCCGGTGAAGACCGTCGGGACGTCGGAGGGCAGCTGGTCGCGGACGTCGAAGTAGTCGGTCTCCAGCCGCACCTCGATGTTCGGGTGGTCGGCCATCCGCTGCAGCCAGGCGGTGTAGCCGTCCTTCGGCAGACCCTCGTAGGTGTCGTTGAAGTAGCGGTTGTCGAAGGTGTAGCGCACCGGGAGGCGCGCGATGACCGCGGCGGGCAGCTCGGTGGGGTCGGTCTGCCACTGCTTCTTCGTGTAGCCGCGGATGAAGGCCTCGTACAGCGGGCGGCCGATCAGGGAGATCGCCTTCTCCTCGAGGTTGGCGGCCTCGGCGGTGTCGATCTCGCCGGACTGCTCGGCGACGAGGGCGCGGGCCTCGTCGGGGGAGAAGCTCTTGCCGAAGTACTGGCAGATCGTGGCCAGGTTGATCGGCAGCGAGTACGTCTTGTCCTGGTAGATGCTGAAGACGCGGTGCTGGTAGCTCGTGAACTCGGTGAACTGGTTGACGTACTGCCAGACCCGCTCGTTGGACGTGTGGAACAGGTGGGCGCCGTAGACGTGCACCTCGATGCCGGTCTCGGGCTCGGGCTCGGAGTAGGCGTTGCCCCCGATGTGGCTGCGGCGGTCGATGACCAGCACGCGCTTGTCCAGCTGGGTGGCCACCCGCTCGGCGACCGTGAGGCCGAAGAACCCGGAGCCGACGACGACGAGATCAGGACTGGCTTGAGTCACGCCTGGCGACTGTACCGGCGTGGCGGGCCCCGGCCCGGGTCCGACGGGGACCGGTGTGACGGGCCCGTCCCCCTCGTCACACCGGTTCCCTGGGGCCCCACGCGGCCCGCTCCGGCGGTCTCCCGGGTGGGCCCGGCGACGCCGTCGCGGGCCTCGTAGGGTTCCCCGCGTGAGCGCACCACCACGGGCCGGGACCCTCCGCGTGGTCGCGGTGACCTACTCGCCGGGCGAGGCCCTCGAGGGGTTCGTCGAGTCGCTGGCCGCGGCCACGACGCGGCCGGTCGAGGTGGTCCTCGCCGACAACGGCTCGACCGACGGCGCCCCCGAGCGCGCCGCGGCCCGCCATCCGCACGTCCGGCTGCTGCGCACCGGCGGCAACATCGGGTACGGCGCGGCGGTCAACGCCGGGATGGCCGGGCTGACCGAGGGATACGCCGTCGTCGCCAACCCCGACGTCCGCTTCGACCCCGGCTCGGTCGACGAGCTGCTGGCCGTGGCGGCCCGGTGGCCGCGCGCGGCCACCGTCGGCCCGGCGATCCGCACGCCCGAGGGCGAGCTCTACCCCTCGGCCCGCGACCTGCCGCGGCTGTCCACCGGCGCCGGCCACGCGCTGGTCGGCTGGGCCTGGCCGGGCAACCCCTGGACGGCGCGCTACCGCCGCGAGCGCGAGGAGCCCCGGGAGCGCCCCGCCGGGTGGCTGTCGGGCTCCTGCCTGCTGGTGGACGTGGCGGCCTTCTGGTCGGTGGGTGGCTTCGACCCCGGCTACTTCATGTACTTCGAGGACGTCGACCTGGCCGAGCGGCTCACCCGCCGCGGTTGGCAGCACGTCTACGCGCCCTCGGCCGTGGTGACCCACGAGGGCGGCCACGCCACCCGCCGCGAGCCGCACCGGATGCAGCGGGTGCACCACACCAGCGCGCTGCGATACCTATCCGGCCAGTACCCGCTGCGCCGGCACGCCCCGCTGCGCCTGGTCCTGCGGGCCGGGCTGGGCGGCCGGATGCTCGTCTCCTACGTGAGCGGGCGGGTGGCCGCCGGCGCCCGCTTCCAGCGCCGGGCCGAGGGCGTGGGCCGGGCGGCGCGCCGGCGCGGGCGGGGCTGACGTGCGGCACGCGGTCGTCATGGCCGGCGGCTCGGGGACGCGGCTGTGGCCGCTGTCCCGCGGCGGGCGGCCCAAGCAGCTGATCGACGTCGTCGCCGGCGGGGACGGCGCCCCGCGCAGCCTCCTCGCCGAGGCCGTCGCCCGGCTCGAGACGGTGCTGCCGACCGACCGCATCTGGGTCTGCACCGCCGCCCGCTACGGCGACCAGGTGCGCGCCGCGCTCCCGGGACTGCACCCGGACCGGCTGGTGCTCGAGCCGGTCGCCCGCGACACCGCCAACGCCGTCGGCCTGGCCGCCGCCCTGGTGGCCGACGCCGACCCCGACGCCGAGCTGGCCGTGGTCAGCGCCGACCACGTCATCCGGCCGGTCGAGCGGTTCGCCGCGGCGCTGACCACCGCCTACGACGCCCTCGCCGCGCGTCCCCGGTCGCTGATCACCCTCGGCATCCGGCCCACCGCGCCGGCCACCGGCTTCGGGTACGTGCAGCGCGGCGCGCCGACGGAGGTGCCCGGGGTCGGGGAGGCGGCGTCCTTCCGGGAGAAGCCCGACCGCGCCACCGCCGAGGCCTACCTCGCCTCGGGGGAGTACCTGTGGAACTCGGGCATGTTCGTCTGGCGGGCGGTCACGGTCCTGGAGGCGCTGGCCGAGCACCTGCCCGCGACCGCCGACGGGCTGGCGCGCGTCGTCGCCGTCCCGGCCGGGCCGCAGCGGGACGCCGTCCTGGCCGAGGTCTTCCCGACGCTGCCGAGGATCAGCGTCGACTACGCCGTCCTGGAGCCGGCGGCGGCCGAGCCCGGCCGGGTGCTCGTGGCCGACCTCGACGTCGACTGGCTCGACGTGGGCTCCTGGCCGGCGCTGGCGCAGACGCTGCCGCGGGTGGGGGAGGACGCCGTCTCCGGGCTCGCGGTCACCCTCGACAGCGCGGGCAACATCGTCTTCAGCGACGACCCCGACCACCTGGTGGCCCTCGTCGGGCTGCGCGACAGCGTCGTCGTCCACACCGCCGACGTCACCATGGTCTGCCCGGTCGCCGACGCCGAGCGGGTCAAGCAGCTGCTCGCCGCCGTCGAGGAGAGACACGGGTCACGGTTCAGCTGAGCGCGCCGATAGCCTCCGGGACGTGGAGAACTTCGACGTCGCCGCTGTCGTCTCCGGCGGGGCCTCCGGCCTCGGGGAGGCCACCGTCCGGGCCCTGGTCGCGCGGGGCGCGGCCGTGACCGTCCTCGACCTGCAGGAGGAGAAGGGGGCGCAGCTCGCCGCCGAGCTCGGCGGGCACACCACCTTCGTGCGCACCGACGTCACCGACGCCGACTCGGTGCAGGCGGCGATCGAGGACGCGACCGGCAAGGACCGGCCGCTGCGCATCGCGGTCAACTGCGCCGGCATCGGCTGGGCCCAGCGCACGGTCGGCAAGGGCAACGTCCCGCACGACCTCGACCCGTTCGTCCGCACCGTGATGGTCAACCTGGTCGGCACGTTCAACGTGCTGCGGCTGGCCGCCGCCGCGATGGCCGCCACCGAGCCGCAGGACGACGGCGAGCGCGGCGTCGTCGTGAACACCGCCTCGATCGCGGCCTACGACGGCCAGATCGGGCAGGTCGCGTACTCGGCGTCCAAGGGCGGCATCGTCGGGATGACGCTGCCTGCGGCGCGTGACCTGTCCAGCGTCGGCGTGCGCGTCTGCACCATCGCCCCGGGCCTGGTCGACACCCCGCTGCTGGCCGGCCTGCCCGAGGAGGCCCGGCAGGCCCTGGCGGCCGGCATCCCCTTCCCCAAGCGGCTCGGCCGCCCTGAGGACTTCGCGCAGCTGGCCCTCGACGTCGTCGAGCACGGCTACCTCAACGGCGAGGTCATCCGGATGGACGGCGCGCTGCGGATGGCGCCGCGCTGACCTGACCGGGGGGACGGCGGTGGGCGGCGAGGCGGTCGTCGGCGGGAGCTCCGGACGGTCGCGTACCTGGACGGGGGCCCTCGTCGTCCTCGGCACGGGGCTGTTCCTGCTCGACGTGCTGCCGCTGCGCCCGGGGTTCCTCTCCTTCGACTCGGTCGTCCAGCTCGGCCAGGCGCTCCATCCGTCGACGCTCACCGACTGGCACCCGCCGGTGATGACGGTCCTGTGGTCGCTGCTGCTGGAGCTGTCGGGCGGGGACGTCGGCAGCATGCTGGTCGCGCAACTGGGCCTGCTGTGGGCGAGCCTGACGCTGCTGGCGGTGTACGTCCGCCGCCACAGCGGCCGCCGGTGGCTCTCCCTGCTCCCGTTGCTGCTCGGGGTGCTGCCGCACGTCACCGCCGTCTCGGCGGTCATCTGGAAGGACGCCCAGCTCGCCTTCGCGCTGCTCGCGGCGGTCGTGCTCCTGCTGTTCGTCCGTCGGGGCACCGACCGGGTGTGGCTGCGGCGGGCCGCGGTGGTCGCCGTCGTCCTGCTGCTCGCGTACGCCGGTGCGGTGCGCCACAACGCGCTCCCGGCGGTCGTCCCGCTGCTGTTCCTGCTCAGCTGGCCCGGCGCGGCCCGCCAGACCCGGGTCCTGCTCGCGGGGACGGCGCTCGTCGGCGCCCTCACGGCGAACCTGCTCGTCGGCGCCGTCCGCCCCGTGCAGGAGACCCACCCCGGCGCCAGCGTCCAGCTCGACGACGTCTTGCACCTGTACTCGTCGGGCGAGCTCCGGTCGGCCGACGTCGATCCGCAGCTCCGCGGTTACCTCGTCACGATGGCGACCACGTGCCCGCCGTCCACCCGCGACGTCAACTACACCTGGCGGTGCGCGAACAGGACGGGGAGGGTCCCGCCGGTCCTCCGGGTGCACGCCGACGAGCTCCGGGGGCTCTACCTGGACGGGATCGCCGAGCGCCCGCTCCGCTACGCCGGATTCCGCCTCCGGGTCTTCGGCGAGTTCCTCGTCCCGCCGCCCGAGGAGGGGCGGCTGGTGTCGTGGACGACGATCATCGAGAACCGCCACGGCCTCGTGTTCGAGCCCAACCCGGTGTCGCGGGCGCTGGAGTCCTCCGTCGTCGCCACCGCCCGGCACGCCGGGTTCGTCTTCGAGCCCTGGACCTGGCTGCTCGCCGCCCTGGGCGTGGCCGGCCTCGCGCTGCGGCGGCGGGCGGCCCGGCACGCGGGGGTCGTCCTCGCCGTGGGATTGTCCTCGGCCGGCTACGTCCTGGCCTACCTGCCGGTCGTCACCGGCTACGACTACCGCTTCGTGTACTGGCCGGCGGTCGGGGTGAGCGTCGCGGTGGTGCTCCTGTTGCTGGACGGGCGGACGGCGGCGGCCCGTGGGCATACCCTCCCCCCAGCGACCGCCCCAGCCCTCTTCCCCAGGGAGCACCACCTGACCGGCACCACCCTCGAGGCGCCGCCGTTCGAGGACGTCTGGCGACCGGGCTGGCCGCTGGACGTCCGGCGCACCCTCTTCCCGCACCAGCGCAGCGCCGGCGACCCCGCCCTGCGCCACGACGCCGACGGTTGCTGGCGGGCGGTCAGCACGCCCGACGGCCCAGCGACGGTGCACCTGACCGTCCGCGGCGGCGAGGTGCGGGTGACGGCGTGGGGACCCGGTGCCGAACGCGCCGGGGCGACGGTGCCCGCGTGGCTGGGCGCCGAGGACCGGCCCGAGGAGTTCGACCCGGGCGGGCACCCGCTCCTCACCCGCGTGCACCGCGCGTCGCCCTGGCTGCGGCTGGGGCGCACCGGCCGCACCTGGGACGCGCTGGTGCCCGCCGTCCTCGAGCAGAAGGTGACCGTCATCGAGGCCCACCGCGTGTGGCGGGCGCTGCTGCGGCTGGCCGGCGAGCCGGCGCCGGGCCCGGCTCCCGAGGGGATGCGCGTGCCGCCCACCCCGCAGCGGGTGCTGGCGGTGACCGACTGGGAGTGGCACCGCTGCGGCCTGGACGGCGCCCGCCGCCGGGCGCTGCGGGCGGTGGCGGGCGTGGCCGCCCGGCTGGAGCCGGAGGAGGCCGTGGACTGCCCCGACCTGCAGCGCCGGCTGCGGACGGTGCCGGGCATCGGCGTCTGGACGGCGGCCGAGGTGGTGCAGCGGGTGTTCGGCTGCCCCGACACGGTCAGCTACGGCGACTACCACCTGAAGAACTTGGTCGGCTGGTCGCTGGCCGGACGGAAGACCGACGACGACGGGATGATGGAGCTGCTCGAGCCCTGGCGCGGGCAGCGACAGCGCGTCGTCCGGCTGCTGGGCATCGGCGGCAGCCGCCCGCCCAAGCGGGGTCCGCGCAACGCCCCGAGCGACTACCGCCGCATCTGAAGAAGGACCTCCTGCCCCCACCTGCTCGGTGGAGGACCCCGTCTTCCTCACCCCTCGCAGGCTCGGGGCGAGCCTCGGACGGGGCCTGCGGGCCCATACAGGAGAACCGCTAGACCACCGGGTCGTCGAGCAGGCGCAGCAGGTAGTCGCCGTAGCCGCTCTTGCCCAGCGGCTCGGCGGCGCGCCGCAGGCCGTCGTCGTCCAGCCAGCCCTGCCGCCAGGCGACCTCCTCGATGCAGCCGATCTTGAGGCCCTGCCGCTCCTCGACCACCGACACGAACTCGGTGGCCTGCCGCAGCGAGGCGAAGGTGCCGGTGTCCAGCCACGCGGTGCCGCGGTCCAGCACGGTGACGGTGAGCCGGCCCTGGTGCAGGTAGTGCTCGTTGACCGCGGTGATCTCCAGCTCGCCGCGGGCGCTGGGCCGGATGCTCCGGGCCACGTCCACCACCGAGGACTCGTAGAAGTACAGCCCCGGGACGGCGTAGGAGCTCTTGGGCGCCGCCGGCTTCTCCTCGATGGAGAGCACGCGGCGGTCGGAGTCGAACTCGACGACGCCGTACTCCTGCGGATTGGCCACGTGGTAGGCGAAGACGTGCCCGCCGTCGGGGTCGGGCAGCCGGCCCAGCGCGGTGCCCAGGCCCGCGCCGTAGAAGATGTTGTCGCCGAGCACCAGGGCCACCGAGGAGTCGCCGACGAACTCCGCGCCGATGAGGAAGGCCTGGGCCAGCCCCTCGGGCTGTGGCTGGACGGCGTACTCGATGCGCATGCCCAGCCGGGCGCCGTCGCCCAGCAGCGCGCGGAACGCGGCCTGGTCGCCGGGGGTCGTGATCACCAGCACCTCGCGGACGCCGGCCATCATCAGCGTGGAGAGCGGGTAGTAGACCATCGGCTTGTCGTAGACCGGCATCAGCTGCTTGCTGACCGCCTGCGTGATCGGGAACAGGCGGCTGCCGGTGCCCCCGGCCAGGATGATCCCCCGCATGGCCGGCGACGCTACCGGCGGGAACCCGCTCAGGACGCCGGGGACCCGAGCCACAACCTCCCGACGAGTGAGCTCCCGCCCGGCGTGCCCACCGGCTCCCAGCGGGTCGTCCAGCCCTCGGCGTGCAGCTGCACGACGACCACGCCGAGCAGCGCCCCCAGGTTGAGCGCGGCGGTCGTGGTGGCGCGCTCCGGCAGGTGGACGTCGACCACGCCGTCGCCCTCGCCGCCGTAGCGCAGGACGACCGGGAACTCCGGGAGCGCCGCCGTCGCCACCCGGAACGCCGCCGCCACCGCGTCCAGCTCGCCGGGGCGGGGGAGGAGGTCCCGGCCGGGCTCCCGGGTGGCCACCAGGTCGCGGCTGCCGTAGGGGAACAGGTCCCCCGGGCCGAGGCGGACCAGCGGCCGGGTGCCGGCGTCCTCGGCCGGCGGGGTGAACGGCAGGCCGCGGACGACGGCCACCGGGATGCCCGCCAGCTTGCCCTTCACCAGGTCGGCGGCGGCCGCCAGCTCGTCGACGAGGGCGATCTGGGTGGTCTCCAGCCGGTGGCCGTGGGCGTCGACCGCGCCGCGGAGGTCGACCAGCGCGGGGATGCCGGCCGACCCGACGGCGACGTCGGTCAGCCCGTCCCGCCAGGTGCGGCCGAAGGTGTCACTGACGATGACCGCGACCTCGACCCCGAGCAGCTCGCGCAGCCGGTCGCGGAGGGCGCGGGCGGAGGCGTCGGCGTCCTCGGGCAGCAGCACGAGCGCGTCGCCGGACACGTTGGAGGCGTCGATGCCGGCCGCGGCGACCACCCAGCCCTGCGGCGTCTCGACGATCTTCAGCGGGCCGCGCCGGGCCACCACCCGCACGGTCTCGGCGTCGATCGCCCGCTGCCGGGCCGCCTCCCGGTCCTCGCCCGGCGCGACCGGCACCAGCCGGCCCTCGACCTTGGACACCACCTTGGAGGTGACCACGACGACGTCGCCGTCGGCCAGCCAGGGAGCGGCACCGGCGATCGCGGCGGCGAGGTCGTCGCCGGGGGAGAACTCCGGCAGGCCGGCGACCGGGTGGACCGAGATCCCGGCCGGCTCGGTCACCGGGGCCCTTCTGCGGCGGCGTCCAGCGCGGCCCGGGCCATCGCCGCGGTCGCCTCGGGGGAGGACATCAGCAGCGGCACGGCGCGGACGTCGACACCCGGGACGTCGGCGTGGTCGCCGGTGTGCACCAGCCAGGCGTCGAGCAGCCCGCCGGCGGACCGGGCGCCGTAGTGCCGCCCCACGCCCTCGGCGCTGACCGCCACGCCGACGGCCGGCAGGCAGCGGTCGGCCATCCCGCGCACCACGCCGCCCGCGACGATCGGCGAGACCCCCACGATCCGGCCCGGCGTCGCCAGCAGCGCCTGCCGCAGCCCGGGGACGCCGAGGATCGTGCCCACCGACACCACCGGGTTCGAGGGCGCGAGCAGCACCGCGTCGGCGTCGGCGAACGCCTCGGCCACGCCCGGTGCCGGCGTCGCGGCGTCCACGCCCACCTGGACGAAGGCGCGCGGCTCGGGCTCGGCGCGGTGCCGCACCCACCACTCCTGGAAGTGGACGGCCTGCTGCCGCCCGGTCCCGGGGTCGGCCACCACGACGTGGGTCTCCACCCGCTGGTCGCTCATCGGCAGCAGGTCGACGCCGGGCCGCCAGCGGTCGGCGAGGGCCGCGGTCACCTGGGACAGCGGGTAGCCCGCGTCGAGCATCCGGGTGCGCACCAGGTGGGTGGCCAGGTCGCGGTCGCCCAGGCCGAACCAGGTCGGCTCGGCCCCGTAGGCGGCCAGCTCCTCCTTGACCGTCCAGCTCTCGCCGGCCCGGCCCCACCCGCGCTCGGGGTCGATGCCGCCGCCGAGGGTGTACATGACGGTGTCGAGGTCGGGGCAGATCCGCAGCCCGTGCATCGTCACGTCGTCCCCGGTGTTCACGACGGCGGTGAGCCGCACCCCGGGCGCGGCCGCGCGGAGGCCGGCCAGGAACCGGGCCCCGCCGACCCCTCCGGCGAGGACGACGATGTGCACGAAAGTCATCGTGCCCGATGGGCACTTGTCCACTGTTCGCCGGGCGTGTCGGGGTGTGCAGCGAGAAGTGACGAACGCGTGTGACGGATGGGGCCGGTGTGGCGTGGCGCTTACACCGGGCTGAGTTGACGGCCCCACAACGACACGCGTGTAATTCCCGCGGTGTCAACGAGTGCCGAGCGGCCCGGGAACGTCCCGTGGAACGCACATCGGGACGGCAGCGAGAGGGGACGCAACGTCATGGCAGAGGTCTCGTGGTTGAGCGACTACGTGAACGCGTCGGAACGCAACGCCGACCGCGGCCCGGTGGGCTCCGGGCAGGGCTTCGCCGGCCTGTGGAGCATGGGCCTGGAGGCCGACGTCCAGTCGTGGCAGGAGCGGGCTCTCTGCGCCGAGACCGACCCCGAGGCGTTCTTCCCCGAGAAGGGCGGCTCGACCCGGGAGGCCAAGAAGATCTGCACCGGCTGCGAGGTCAAGGCCGAGTGCCTCGAGTACGCGCTGGCCAACGACGAGCGCTTCGGCATCTGGGGCGGGCTCTCCGAGCGTGAGCGCCGCCGCCTGCGCCGCCGCGCCGGCTGAGAGAGGACCACCCTCCTCCCCACGCCTCGCAGGTCCGGGCGGGGGCCCCTGGAGGGTGGCCGTTCCAGCAGGCCCCTGGACGGGGCCGCACACAGCGCCGTGTGACACCAGCTCCGAGCTGTCCCCACAGCCGCCGACGGCCCCCGTCGGCGGCTGTGGTGTCGTTCGGGGCGTGGACACCCTGAGCGCCCGTGTCGTCCCCGGCCGGGCCGGCGTGGTCCGCGAGCTCCGCGCGGCCGGCCCGCTGCTCGCGGAACTGCGCGCGCCCGTCACCGCCCGCGCACCGTGGCTGACCGCCGCGCTGGCGCTGCACGGCACCGGCCGTCTCTCCGCTCCTCGGCCGGTCGCGATCGTGGTCGACGCACCCGGGGGCACGGGGACGCCCCAGGCGCTCGCGACCCTGGTCCTGCGCGGCGGCCCGCGCCTCACCGCCACCCTGCTCGGCGACGGGCTGCCCGTGCCCGCCGGCGGGGCCCCGGCCCGCCTCCCCGCCCGGGACGACGCCGCGGCCGAGCGGCTGGCCGCCGGCGTGCTGGGCCTGCTGGACCGGGTCCGCCGGCCCTGGACGCTGCGGCTGGCCGGCCTGCCGATGGGCGACCCCACGCTGCGGGCGATCGGCCGGCTGCGGCCCGAGGCCGCCTTCGCCAACGCCCGCAGCGCCCGTCTGGTCGACGCCCTCGACGATGTCGGCCCGGTGCACCGCACCCGCGACCCCGCCGGGCTGGAGCGCCGGCTGCCCGCGCTGCTGGCCCGCGAGCCCGACCACCGGGCCCGCGAGGCGCTGCGCGTCTGCGCCCGGCTGCACGCGTCGATCGGGCAGGTGGAGCTCGCGACGGTGGCCGACGGCGAGCGGCTGCGCGCCGGCCTGCTCACCCTCGTCGACGGCCCGGACCGGCGCCCGTGGTGGGGCGCGTCCGACGTGGGCGGACTGCGCACCGAGCTGGGCGCGCCGCTGGTGTCGCTCACCCTGCGCGGCGGCGGCCCGGCGGCACTGCTCCCCCGGCGGTGACACCGGCCGGCGCCCCTCCCGGCGATCTCCGCGGCGATCGCCGGGCGGGGTCAGCCGGCGTAGCGGACGACGTTGAGGAGCGGGTCGTAGTCGCTCACGGGGGGGGCGGTGGCGC
>NZ_JBJGYN010000080.1:0-15431 GCF_054050015.1 Geodermatophilus sp. SYSU D01176
CCCCCCCCCCCCCCCCCCGCTAGCAGCCCCCACCCCCCCCGCCCCCCCCCCCCCCCCCCCCCCCCCCCCCCCCCCCCCCCCCCCCCCCCCCCCCCCCCCCCCCCCCCCCCCCCCCCCCCGGGAGGGGTCAGCCGGCGTAGCGGACGACGTTGAGCAGCGGGTCGTCGACGCTCTCGGCGCGGTCGGTGCCGAGGAACAGCGTGCCCTCGGCGGTCGCGACGCCGTTGCGCACGGGGCCGGCGGGGGTGATCGTCACGGTCAGGTCGTAGACCCGCCCGGTGTAGGCCGGTGCGGTGCCGATCGGCCGGGTGTAGGTGGGGAAGCGGCCGGTCAGCCGCAGGTCGTGGCCCTCGCGCGTCACGGTGAGGGCGGGGGAGGGCAGGTCGGCGTACTCGGTGCGGGACCGCACGCAGCCGGCGGCGGCCGGATCGGCGGGCGCCTCGGTGGTCAGGCAGTTCCAGGTCGGCAGCTGCAGGTGCGCCAGCGCCGCCCCGCCGTCCCCGGCCACGGTGACGCTCACCGACGGGTGGGCCACCGTCGTCCCGACCGCCAAGCGTTCGACGACGATGCCGCCGAACGCCAGCCGGGCCACGACGCCGTCCTCGCCCAGCGGCACCGACCGGTCGGCGAGGACCCCTGCGCCCCCCTCGCCGGGCAGCGGGTCCGCCGGCACGGCGGGCAGCACGGGAGCGGCCGGGGGTGCGGTCGAGCCGGCCTGCGTCGGCGGCGTGTCCGTGCGGGTCGGCGCGGCGACGGGCGGTTCCCCGCCGTCAGGGCCGGCCGCCGCGAGCCCGGCCAGCGCGGCCACCAGCACCAGCGCGGCGGCGGCCATCCCGACCACCACGCGGCCGCTGCCGTCCGGGGTGCCGGCGACCCGGTCGTCGTCGTCCGCTGCGGGCGCGACCGCCGGCGCGGGCGGGTCGCCGGGCGTGCCGGGCGGGGTCTCGAGGAAGCCCGGGAGGTCGTCGTCCGGCCAGCGGGGCGCCGGCCGGGCGGGCCGGGCCGGGGCCGGGTCGGCGGGGGGAGGGGACGGAGTGTGCGGCCGGGTCAGCGCGACCGCGGCCAGGCCGGCGAGCGCGATCAGCGCCAGGACCAGCACGACCCAGGGGACGGCGACCGGCGCGGAGGAGTCCATCGCGTCAGAGCATCGCAGCCGGTGCCGGCCCCTCCCGGGCGCCGCCCCGAGCTGCCGAGCGGTGGCTCGCCTGCAGGGCGGGCCTCACGCGGTGGGGTCGATCTCCTCCGGGTCGCGCCCCAGCAGCACGGCGACCTGGTCGACGACGACGTCACGGACCAGGTCGGCGAGGTCGTCGCGGTCGTGCGCGCGCAGCTCCAGCGGCCGGCGGTAGACCACGATCCGCGGCGGTACCTCCCGGGAGCCGTCCCGGTGGGCGGGCAGGACCCGGGCCAGGGGCACGCTGCCGTCGTCGAGCACGTCGGCGTCGAGCACCACCTCGTCGGGGTCGGTGTGCTCCACCCAGGGCACGTCCTCGACGGCGAACTCGACACCGGCCAGTTCCTTCTCCCACCGCCGTTCGAGGTCCTCGACCGCGTCGAGGACGAGGTCGTCGAACTGGGCGGCGCGGCTGCGGGCCAGGGGGACGCCGTCGGGGACCAGGCGCCCGCGCAGCCCCCGGCCGTGCCGGTCGCGGCGGGATCGGGCGGATCGGCTCATGACGGGTGCGAGCGTACGGCCGGGGGGTCCGGCAGCGCGCCCGGTGCGGGATCGAGCACGACCCGCAGCGGGCGCGCGACGGGGTGCGCGGGGCCGTCGTGCAGGATGGGACTGCTGCTCCTCCCGGGCGTCGAAACCCGGTGCGCCTGATGCCAACCACCCGCGTACGCGGCTACTGTGCGGTCCGTGAGGAACCGGTGGTGAGGCAGTCACGTCGCTGCTCGCGCAGCGGCTGCGCGCAACCGGCGGCAGCGACCTTGACCTACGTGTACGCGGAGTCGACCGCTGTCGTCGGCCCGTTGGCGACGTTCTCGGAGCCGCACAGCTACGACCTCTGCGAGTTCCACGCCGAGCGGCTGACCGTGCCGCGCGGCTGGGAGGTCGTCCGGCACGAGATCGACGTCGAGGACTCCGGCCCGACCGGGGACGACCTGCTGGCCCTCGCCGACGCCGTCCGCGAGGCCGCCCGGCCCGAGCCCCCGCGCAACCCCGCCGACGACGGCAGCGGCACCCGCCGCGGCCACCTGCGGGTCCTCCCCGACATCACCTGATCGCCCTGGCGCGGCCACCGTTGCAGGGTCCCGCCGCGAGCTCGGTGACGTGCTGGGGCGGCCCCGCTGCAGGGGCCCGCCGCGAGCTCGGTGACGTGCTGGGGCGGCCCCGCTGCAGGGGCCCGCCGCGAGCGTGCGAGCGGTGGGGAGCAGCGGGGTCCTTATAGGGTCGGTCGGCGCCGCCGGCCGGGGAGTCGGCGGCCGGCTCCGGCGAGGGTGAGCAGGGTGCACGGTCTCTCTTCGATCATCAAGGCCTACGACGTCCGCGGCGTCGTCCCCGACGAGTGGGACGACGTGGTCGCCCGACGGATCGGCGCAGCCTTCGGCGAGCTCGTGTGGCAGGAGAGCGGCGCAACCGCCGTGGTGACCGCCCACGACATGCGTGACTCCTCGGTGCCGCTGTCCCGGGCGTTCGCCGAGGGGGTCCTGTCCCGCGGCGTCGACGTCGTCGAGGCCGGCCTCGGGTCCACCGACCTGCTGTACTTCGCCTCCGGCTCCCTCGGCGTCCCCGGCGCGATGTTCACGGCCAGCCACAACCCCGCGCAGTACAACGGCATCAAGCTCTGCCGCGCCGGCGCCACCCCGGTCGGGCAGGAGTCGGGGCTGGCCACCCTCCGCGAGTGGGCCGAGCGCGACTCCTACGACCGGGTCCCCGAGCGGACGGCGTCGATCGCCCAGCGCGACCTGCTCGCCGAGTACGCCGCGTACCTGCGCTCGCTGGTCGACCTCTCGACGATCCGGCCGCTGCGCGTCGTCGTCGACGCGGGCAACGGCATGGGCGGGCACACCGTCCCGGTGGTGCTCGACGGCCTCCCGCTGGAGGTGCTGCCGCTGTACTTCGAGCTGGACGGCTCCTTCCCCAACCACGAGGCCAACCCGCTGGACCCGGCGAACCTGGTCGACCTGCAGGCCGAGGTCCGGCGCACCGGCGCCGACATCGGGCTGGCCTTCGACGGGGACGCCGACCGGGTCTTCGTCGTCGACGAGCGCGGCGAGCCGGTCAGCCCCTCGGCGATCACCGCGCTGGTCGCCGTCCGTGAGCTGGCCGAGGGCCGGGGGACGACGATCATCCACAACCTGATCACCTCCCGCGCCGTGCCGGAGATCGTCCGCGAGCACGGCGGGGAGCCGGTGCGCACCCGCGTCGGGCACTCCTTCATCAAGGCCGAGATGGCGCGCACGGACGCCGTCTTCGGCGGCGAGCACTCCGCGCACTACTACTTCCGCGACTTCTGGCGGGCCGACACGGGCATGCTCGCCGCCATGCACGTGCTCGCCGCGCTGGGGGAGCAGAGCCGGCCGCTGTCGGAGCTGACCGCCGGCTACACCCGCTACGCCGCCTCCGGGGAGGTCAACTCCACCGTCGCCGACGCCGCCGGGCGCACCGAGGCGGTGCGGGAGGCGTTCGAGGGGCAGGACGGCGTCACCATCGACGAGCTCGACGGGCTGACCGTGGACCTGCCCGACGGCTCGTGGTTCAACCTGCGAGCGAGCAACACCGAGCCGCTGCTGCGGCTCAACGTCGAGGCGCCGGACGAGGCGCGGATGACCGAACTGCGGGACCGAGTGCTGGGGATGGTGCGCGCATGACAACGCCGAGTGGCCCGTTGGGTCTGGACCCCGCGCTGCTGGAGATCCTGGCCTGCCCCGACGCCCACCACAGCCCGCTGACGGTGGACGAGGCGGCGAGCGAACTGGTCTGCAGCACCTGCGACCGGGCCTTCCCGGTGCGCGACGGCATCCCGGTGCTGTTGCTCGACGAGGCACGGCAGCGCTCGTGAGCGAGCTCGCGAGCTCACGCAGGGGCGCAGCACGTCGCGGCACGAGTCCGACGAGCGCCAGCGAGGAGGACTCGTGACGTCGCCGGAGCTGGCCGAGGAGGTCCTCGACGACCTCGACGTGCTGCGCGCCCGGGATCCGCGCGGCCTGCTGCCCGCGGTCGCCGGGGCCGGCGCGCAGGTGCGCGAGACCGCCCGGCTGACCGAGGAGGCGGGCCTGGAGCGGGTCACCGCCGGCGGCCGCCCGCGCGGGCTGGTCATCGTCGCCCGCCGGGAGGGGGCGGTGGCCGCGCAGGTGCTGCGGGCGCTGCTCGGGCCGGCCAGCCCGGTCACCGTGGACGTCGTCCCCGGGCCGGACCTGCCGGTGTGGACGGGCCCCAGCGACATCGCCGTCGTCGCCACCCGCACCGGCGCCGGCCGCTACGCCGTCACCCCGGCCTACGAGGCGGCACGTCGCGGCGTGACGCTGCTCGGCATCGGTGCCGACGACGCCCCGCTGCGCGCGGCCTGCTCCACCGCCCGCGCGCCGTACGTCCCGCTGCCGCGCTCGCGGGTGCGGCACACCACGCTCTGGTCGTTGCTCACCCCGATGCTGCGGCTGGCCGTCGGCCTGGACCTGCTGTCGGAGGGCGCGGCCGACCTGGAGGCGGTCGCCACCGCGCTCGACGAGGTCGCCGCCGAGTGCGGGCCGGCCCGCGAGTCCTTCGTCAACCCGGCCAAGACACTGGCCCTCGAGCTGCTCGACGCGCTGCCGGTGATCGCCGCCGAGGGGCCGCTGGCCGGCACCGCCGCCACCCGCATCGCCGACCAGTTGGCCACGCTGGCCGGGCTCCCGGTCACCACCTTCCGGATGCCCGACCAGCGGGTCGCCGCCTGCGCGGTGCTGCGCGGGCCGCTGGCACCGGAGGCCGGTGAGGACGACTTCTTCCGCGACCGCGCGGAGGACACCGGCCGGCGGCTGCGGCTGCTGACGGTGCGCGACGCCGACGCCGGCGAGCACGACGGCGCGGGGGAGCGTGAGCCCCGGTCGGCACGCGAGGCGCTGGGGGAGGCGCTGCGCAGCGCCGCCGCGGCGAACGTCCCGGTGAGCGGTCTGGCCGAGCACGGGGATCCCGAGCGGTACGGCCGGCTGCCCCGCCTGGCCCGCCAGCTGGCGGTCGCCGACTTCACGGCCGTCTACCTCGCCCTGGCCCTCGACACGGAGCGGTCCGCCGGCGCCCGGGACTGACCGGCGGGGTGCGGGCCGCTCCCGGCCGTCACCAGGCGGCCGGCCGGGGCGTCCGCGGCGACGGTGGCCGACCCCATCGGGTGAGAGCTTTGACCCGGTGTGCGCCGGACCACGCCCGCGGGCGCGGAACGGCCAGTAGCCTCACCGCTGATGTGGCCCCTCACCAGTGCCGTGCGCTTCTACCCGTGGGGGAGCCGGACGGTCATCCCCGAGCTGCTGGGGCAGCCCAGCCCGGCACCGCAGCCGCACGCGGAGCTGTGGATGGGCGCCCACCCGGACGAGCCGAGCCTGCTGTCCGACGGCCGGCCGCTGGACCGGGCCATCGCCGAGGAGCCGGAGCGGCTGCTCGGCGTACCGGTCGTGACGCGCTTCGGCCCGCGGCTGCCCTTCCTCATGAAGGTGCTCGCCGCCGACCGGCCGCTGTCCCTGCAGGCGCACCCGACGATGGAGCAGGCGGCGGCCGGCTACACCGCCGAGGAGACCGCCGGCATCCCCCAGGACGACCCGACGCGGACGTTCAAGGACCCGTGGCACAAGCCCGAGCTGCTGCTCGCGCTGACCACCTTCGAGGCTCTCTGCGGCTTCCGGCCGGTCGAGGAGTCGCTGCACTGCCTGGCCAAGCTGCAGCTGCCCGAGCTCAAGCCGACGATCGCGGCGCTGGCGCGCCGTGGGCTGCGGGCGGCCATCCCCCAGCTGCTCGCCCTGTCCGGCCGGCGGCGGACCTCCCTGGTCGAGGCCGTCGCGACCCGGGCCGCCTCCTTCGTCGCCGCGCACGACCCGGAGTTCATCAACACCTACCGCTGGGCGGCGACGCTCGCCGAGTCCTACCCCGGTGATCCGGGCGTCGTCATCTCGCTCATGTGCAACCACCTCAAGCTGGCCCCCGGCGAGGCGGTGTTCCTGCCGGCCGGCAACCTGCACGCCTACCTCAGGGGCGCCGGGGTCGAGGTCATGGCCAGCTCGGACAACGTGCTGCGCGGGGGGCTGACCAGCAAGCACGTCGACCTGGCCGCGCTCATCGAGGTGCTCGACTTCACCGACGGCCGCATCCCGGTGATCCACCCGGTGCTGGGGCCCGGCGGCCTGCGCTACCCGGTCCCGGTCGAGGACTTCGACCTGACCCGGGTCCAGCTCGACGACCGCACCGGGGCGCTGACCACCGCCGGGCCGCAGGTGCTGCTGTGCACCGAGGGCCGCGCCGTGCTGGCGGCGGGGGACGGCGAGGTGGTCCTGGAGAAGGGGCAGTCGGCGTTCGTCCCCGCCGGGGAACCGGTCACCGCCCGCGGTCCGGCGCTGCTCTACCGGAGCACCACGAACCTCTCCTGACCGCGCCGGGTCAGGCCCGAGCCCCGCGACGGGTGCTGAGCCACGCGCCGAGGGTCGCCGCGCCGGCCGAGACGAGCTCGACGAGGGTGAACACCACGCGGGACACGACGGCCAGCGCCAGGGCCTGCCCGTAGGGCAGCACCGCGGCCAGTGCCCCGACGATGACGAGCTCCCGGGCGCCGATCCCCGAGGGCAGCACGAAGGCCACCACACCGGCGGTCATCGCCATCCCCATGGCGCCGACGCACAGGACGAGGGCCAGCGCCCGGTTGGTCGGCCACGGGTCCTCCAGCGTGTCGACGAGGGCGAACAGGTGGACGCCGTACAACAGGTAGACCAGCAGGCTCAGGCCGCTCGCCCGGGCGATCGCCCCGCCGGCGAGCCGCTGCGGCAGCGGACCCTGGCGCAGCAGCCCCAGCAGCCGGTCGACGACGGCCGTCAGCAGCGTGGGGTGCAGCAGCGCGAGCCCGACCGGGAGCAGGGCGAACAGCCACAGCAGTGCGGGCCGGCTGGCCGCCAGCGCCGGGACCGCGAGCAGCCCGGCGACGAGCGAGGTGACGACGGCGATCCCCGCGGTCAGCAGCGAGGCGGTGAGGCCGCGGGCCCGGGAGACCCCGGCCGCCCGGGCCAGCTCCATCTGGAGCACGAAGGCGACCACCGATCCGGGCACGTACTTGCCCAGCTGGCCGACCAGGTAGATCCGGGCGGCGTCGGGCACCCCGACCCGGGCCCCCATCGCGGCCAGGGCAGCCCGCCAGACGAGGGGGCCGAGCAGCACACCGGCCGACACCGCCGCCACCGCCAGCAGCAGGTGCGGCCAGGCGAGGTGGCGCAGCGTCGCGGACACCTCGTCCCACTCGCGGACCACCTGGTGCACGGCGAACCCGATGACGGCCGCGACCGCCACCCGCCGGCCCCAGGCCAGCAGGCGGCCCCGGACGTCCGCGGGACGGGGATCGGGAGCCGGCCCGGCCGGGTCCGACGCCGTCGTGGAGGTGTCGACGTCCTCGGTCACGTGCCGGCGCTCCCGGCTCCCGCCCCGCGCGGCACCGTGCGGCTGGGGGCAGGCTCCCGGTCGGGCACCGTGCGGACGGCACGCGCCGGGATCCCGTCCCCCCACCGCTGGTCACCGGCGCCGGGCGCGAGTCGGTCCCGGTCGTCGTCGGGAGGCGGCGGCACCGGAGTGCGCCGGCCCCGCCGCCGGGCGACGAGCCAGGCGGCCGACTGGCCGACGCTGATGAGGGCCGCGACGGCGACGGCGGCGATCCCCGCCGACAGGCCGGGGGTGTGGAAGGCGATCGCCACGACGTGGCGGCCGGCCGGGACGTCGACGGAGAGGAGCCCGGCCGGGCCGTCCTGCACCTCGACCGGCTCGCCGTCCAGCGTCGCGGTGTAGCCGGGCCAGGTCAGCCGGGCGAAGACCAGCGTGCCGGCGGTGGGTGCCTGCACCCGCACCTCCTCGCTGACGCCCTCGCCGACGTCGGACAGGACCGCCATCCCGGGGGACGCCCAGGTGAGGCGGCCCTCGTACCCGACGGGCCGGTCCCGGACCCACACGGTGCGCACCCGGTCCCGGGTGCCCACGGACCAGCCCGGCGGGGGCGGCCGGCGGGCGGGACCGGGGAACACCTCGCTGTCGATCACGAGGGTCTCCACGCCGAGCAGGTCGACCAGCGGCACGTCGGTGTCGCCGACCGGTCGCCAGGCGCGGTCGAACGCCTCCGGGCACGCCTGCCCCCGGTAGCCGATGCAGAGCGCGTCGGCGAACTCCTCGAACCCCATCCCGCTGTACCGCACGATCGACTCGTGCCCGGTCATGAGGGTCTCGTTGCCGAACAGAAGGTGCCCGGTGTACCGGCGCGGTGCGGTCTGGAGCGACGCCGGGTCGGCCAGTTGCAGCACCGTGCCGCGGTAGCCGGCCGAGACCTCGCGCACCTGGGTGATGGAGTTCGGCACCTGCGCCCGGACGTCCGCGTCCTCGGGCTGCAGGGGCAGCTGGCCGGTCTGGCCGGTGACGACGAGGACCGTGCCGGCGACCAGGACCGCCGCCCAGGCGGGACGTCCCCACCGGCGGAACGCGGTCACGGCCAGCAGGACCAGGGCCAGCACGCCTCCCGTGGCCAGCACGTGCAGCCACGGGTGGTCGGGGCGGACCGCGAAGGACAGGTAGCCCCCGGCCACCACGACGGCGACGGTCGCGGCCGTCCGCCGGCGCACGTGGTCGGTGGCCAGGCCACGGGACAGCAGGAGTGCGAGCAGGACGGCGAGGGCCAGGTAGAGGTACTCGATCAGCCGGATCGGCCAGCGGAAGAGCCACAGGTTCGACGGGCCGAAGGTCAGGACGCCGAAGACGACGGCGATGACGGCCACGCTGGTCAGCGGGCGGTCCGGTCGCCGGAGGCCGCGCCAGCGCAGCCACGGCAGCAGGGGGAGGGCGAACCAGATGGCGTAGGTCGACGGCGCCCGCTCGAGGAGTGCCCCACCCCAGTTGAGGATCGCGGGCAGGTAGGTCGGCGCGCTGGAGGCCAGGACGTCGCCCAGCTGGGGCACCAGGAACGTGTCGTTGGCCAGCATCGCGGTCTGCTCCCGGTCGGTCACCGGCAGCGTTCCCAGGAGCGGCAGGAAGACCAGAGCGGCGGTCGCCCCGACGCAGGCACCGGTGAGGACGAGGCCGCCCAGCCGCCGCCAGTCGCGGCGGACCAGCAGCTCGACGGCGGTGCCGGCCAGCACGATGACCATGCCCAGCGCCGCGTACGGGTTGCCGGTGGTCATGGCCAGGGCGCCGAGGAGGAACGTCCACAGCGGCGCGAGCCGGCCCCGGGCCTGCCGGCGCGCGGCCCACCAGAACCAGGTCACCCAGGTGAACGCCATGAGGCCGGCCGGCCAGCCGTTGGCCTCGTAGTAGAGGGTGAAGCCGGTGGCGGGGACGGCGACGGCGACGACTGCCGCAGCGAGCCGGCCCGCGCCGTACTCGCGGAACAGCAGGTACGCACCCATGCCGAGCAGCGCGAGGAACTGGATCTGCACGACGGCGGCCGCGGCGGCCAGGTCGTCGAAGAACGAGACGAGCACGTAGTCCAGCAGCTGGACCGGGTTCCACAGCGCGTACGTGCCCTCGGCGGCGTAGTTGCCGCCGGTCCAGCCGGCCGGGTCCATCGTCGGCCACTGCCCGGCCCGCAGTTGCCGGCCGAAGTGGTGCCACAAGGGGACGAAGGACTCCGGGTTGTCCCCGCCGTAGTAGAACCCGTGCCGGTGCAGGAACGGGATCGTCATCGTCGCCGCGACCACGACGCCGACGCCGAGGACGACGAGGGGCTCGGGGATCCGGCGCCCGGCACGGACCGCCGGGGGCGAGCCGGTCGACGTGCCCGCAGCGCTGCTCACCCGGAGGCCCCCCTCGTCCGTGGTGCCCCGGATCCGCGGGCACCCCTGCCGCCGCTGACGTCGTCGACGGCCCGGCCGACCGGGAGGACGGCGACCGGTGCAGCCACCGTCATGCGGGACGACGTTGACGTCCGGAGCCAGACGACGGACGGTCTGCCGGTGCCGTGTGATCAGGACGTTACCCCGCCATCGCCGTCCGGCGCCCCGTCGCGGCCCCCCGCCGCCACGGCCCTGAGCTACGTGGTGCCGGCGCACGACAGCACGCCGGCCATCGAGGCCACCCTGTGCGCGCTGGCGGACCGGCTGGACGGCCGGGACGCCGAGGTGATCGTCGTCGAGAACGGCTCGACCGACGGGACCGGTGCCCTGCTGGAGCGGATCGTGGCGACGTGGGACCGTCCCGGGGTGTGCCTCCGGGTCCTCCGGTCGGCGACGGGGATGGGGCACGCCTACCGCGCCGGCATCGCCGCCAGCCGCGGGGCTCGGGTCGTCCTGACCGCCGACGACCTGCCGTTCGGCTTCGACGACCTGGAGGCGGCGGAGCGCGTCGACCCCGGGGACCACCCGGTGGTCATCGGGTCCAAGGCGCACCGGGACTCCGACGTCGACCGGGGGTTCGTGCGGGCGGTCCTCACCGGGGGGTTCCGGCTGCTGCGCCGCCTGGTCCTGGGGATGCGGACCGGGGACCCGCAGGGCACCTTCGTGCTGGCCGGGGACTGGGCACGCCGGGTCGGTCCCCTGCTCCGCGAACCGGGCTACCTGGTGACCACCGAGCTGTGCTACCTGGCCGAACGCGGGGGGGTGCGGCCGCTGGAGGTGCCGGTGCGGCTCGCCCCGGACCACCGCGACCACCGCAGCCGGATCACCGTGCGCGACGTCTGGCGGATGGCCGCGGGGCTGCCCGGGATCCGGCGGCGGCACGTGTCCGGCGCGGACCACGCCTCCGCGGGCGCGCCGGCTCACCGGTAGGACGAGTCGGCCGACCGCTGCACGGCGAGCGCAACCTCGAGGGCCCGGCGGCCCTGGGTCCCGGTCACCCGCGGAGGCCGGCGGGAGACGACGCACTCGAGGAAGTGGCCCAGCTCCAGCACCAGGGGCTCACCGCGGTGCTCGAGGAACGGGATCTCGATGAGCCCGCTCTGCCGGTACCGCGCGCCGCTCTCGGCGAGGAACTCGTTGTGGTCCACCCGGTGGATCGTGAGGCCCTGCTGGACCAGGTCCAGGACGACGAAGTTGCTGCGCTGCGTCAGCTCGATCCGGCGGATCTTGGTCTGCCCGATGCGGCTTGCCGTGACGCTGGCCGTCACCCCGTTGCGGAACTGCAGCAGGGCGGTCGCGAGGTCCAGCGAGTCGGTCCGCTCCCGCCGGCCCATCCCCTCGACCCGTTCGACCTCGGAGCCGGACAGGGCGAGTGCGAGCTCGAGGTCGTGGATCATCAGGTCGAGGACGACGTCGGCCGTGACCCGCGGGAAGAAGGGGCCCACGCGGGTCAGCTCGATGTGCAGCGGGTCCTGCACCAGCTCGTCGAGCTGGAGCACCGCGGGGTTGAAGCGCTCGACGTGGCCGATCATCAGGACCCGGTCGCCGTCCCGCGCGGCCTCGATGAGGGCGTCCGCGTCCTCGACCGTCGTGGCGATGGGCTTCTCGACGAGGAGGTCCACGCCGGCCCGCAGCAGCGGGACGCCGACCTCGACGTGCCGCTCGCTGGGGACGGCGACGACCGCGGCCGCGGCGACCGCGGGGATCTCGGCGGGATCGGGGCTGTACCGCGCCCCCACCGACGCGGCCAGTGCCCGGCCGCGCGGCTCGTCGGGGTCGACGACGAGCACGACCTCCGCCTCCGGCAGCCCGCGCAGGACCCGGGTGTGGTTGGCCCCCATGATCCCCGCGCCGACGACGGCCACCGGGATGGTCCCGGTCATGCCCCTGCCCCCCGGTCGTCGGCGGTGCCGCCCCCGTGCCCGGGGCACCGCACGTCGGCGGGGCGCTCCACGGCCCGGCTGACCACCTCGCCGCACGCGCAGACCCATCCGTGGTGGCGGGCGGGGTTGCCGGCGACCAGCTGGTGCGACGCCACGTCCCGGGTCACCACCGACCCCGCGGCCACCATCGCCGCGCGGCCCAGCACCGTGCCGCACACGATGGTCGCGTTCGCCCCGATCGAGGCGCCGTCGTGGACCGCGGTCGGGGTGACCGTCCACTCCTCGGCGGAGGCCCGGGGCCGCAGGTCGTTGGTGAACACGGCGCTGGGCCCCACGAACACGTCCGATCCCAGCACCACCCCGGTGTAGACGGAGACGTTGTTCTGGATCTTGCAGCGGTCGCCGATGACGGCACCGGCGTCGACGAAGACGTTCTTGCCGAGCACGCACCCCGATCCGATCACCGCGCCGGCGCGGACGTGCGCGTGGTGCCAGACCCGGGTGCCGGCACCGATCTGCGCACCGGGCTCGATGACGGCCGTCTCGTGTGCGGCAGCCGGGTGTCGGGCGGGGCCCTGCGCGGAGGTCATGGTGGTCCGTTCGCCTCGTGTCTGGCCATCCCGCGGGGTGTAGCCGGCCGGTCGGCCCGGTTCCGCCCGCCGAGCCCGGCCGGGGTGCGGACGGCTGGTCGGGTGGAGCGTATCGGCGGCGCCCGGTGCCCGGTCCGGCGTGGGGCGGGCCACTGCGCACCCGGCGCGGTGGGCGGGGCGCCGCGCTCCGGGCGTGTCCGTCCCCGGCCGCGTCGGCGAGCGCCTACCGTCGAGGTCTCCGGTCCGTAGGTGGGAGGAGATCCGTGTCCCCCCGCTCCACCGCAGCGCCGTCCGCGGCCCGCCGCGGCGCGTTGCTCGGCTGGACCGTCCTGGTCCTGCTGTCGGGCTGCGCGCTGCCGTCCGGCGCGGAGCCCGCCGGCGGTGCGCCCACCGGCGTCCTGGACGACGCGGCCGCCGACCGGGCGATCGCCACGGCGCCGCCGGGCTCCGCGCTGGCCGCCCTCGCCGACGTCGAGGTGCGGGGCCGCGCGCCGCGGACCGGCTACGAGCGTGAGCACTTCGGCGACGGCTGGGTCGACACCGACCGCAACGGCTGCGACACCCGCAACGACGTGCTGGCCCGCGACCTGACCGGTGAGGCGTTCCGGCCCGGGACCAACGACTGCGTCGTCGTCTCGGGCACCCTCGCCGACCCCTACTCCGGGCGCACCATCGAGTTCCGCCGCGGTGAGGACACCAGCGACGACGTGCAGATCGACCACGTCGTCGCGCTGTCGGACGCCTGGCAGAAGGGCGCGCAGGGCTGGGGCGCCGACCGGCGGACCGACTTCGCCAACGACCCGCTGAACCTGCTCGCCGTCGACGGGCCGCTCAACATGCAGAAGGGGGACGGCGACGCCGCGACCTGGCTGCCGCCGCACGCCTCCTACCGCTGTGCCTACGTCGCGCGGCAGGTCGCGGTGAAGACCGGTTACGGGTTGTGGGCCACCCGCGCCGAGCGCAACGCCGCCGCCACCGTGCTGGCCGGCTGTCCCGCCGAGCCGCTGCCGGGTGGGGCCGCGACGGAGGTGGCGGCCGAGGCGGCGCCGCTGCCGGTGGGCACCGGCTACGCCGACTGCGACGCGGTCCGCGCGGTCGGCGCGGCGCCCATCCGGCGGGGTGCGCCGGGGTGGACCGATGCCTTCGACGGCGACGGGGACGGGATCGGCTGCGAGTAGGGCAGCGGCCGTCCGCGTATCGTGGACGGCGGCACGAGCCCCGCCGAGGCCTCGGCATGCTCGCTCTCCCGGACCAGCCGGGACCCACAGCGACCGACGCGAGCCCCGGCCGATCGCGGCCGGGCCGATCACTGGAGCGACATGACCGCCACCACCGGCACCCGTGTACTGACCGACGGCGACTTCAAGGTCGCCGACCTCTCCCTGGCCGGGTTCGGCCGCAAGGAGATCCGGCTCGCCGAGCACGAGATGCCCGGCCTCATGGCGCTGCGTGCGGAGTACGGCGACGAGCAGCCGCTGGCCGGCGCGCGCATCGCCGGCTCGCTGCACATGACCGTGCAGACCGCCGTCCTCATCGAGACGCTGGCCGCGCTCGGCGCGGACGTGCGCTGGGTGAGCTGCAACATCTTCTCGACCCAGGACCACGCCGCCGCGGCGATCGTGGTCGGCGAGGGCACTCCCGAGCAGCCCGCGGGCGTCCCGGTGTTCGCCTGGAAGGGCGAGACGCTGGAGGAGTACTGGTGGTGCACCCAGCGCCTGTTCGAGTTCCGTGACGAGGACGGCACCGTCGTCGGCCCGAACATGCTGCTCGACGACGGCGGCGACGCCACCTTGCTGGTCCACCTGGGCACCCGCTTCGAGGCCGACGGCGCCGTCCCGGGGACCACCGGGGCCGACTCCGAGGAGTACGGCGTCATCCTCGACGTGCTGCGCGGCACGCTGGCGGCCGACGCCGGCTACTGGACCCGGATCGGCCAGGGCATCGCCGGTGTCACCGAGGAGACCACCACCGGCGTCATGCGGCTCTACGAGCTGGCCCGCGACGGCCGGCTGCTGTTCCCGGCGATCAACGTCAACGACTCGGTGACCAAGAGCAAGTTCGACAACCTCTACGGCTGCCGCCACTCGCTCATCGACGGGCTCAACCGCGCCGCCGACGTGATGATCGGCGGCAAGGTGGCCGTGGTCTGCGGCTACGGCGACGTCGGCAAGGGCTGCGCGGAGTCGCTGCGGGGCCAGGGCGCCCGGGTGATCGTCACCGAGATCGACCCCATCAACGCCCTGCAGGCCGCGATGCACGGCTACGAGGTCACCACGCTCGACGAGGTGATCGGCAAGGCCGACATCATCATCACCGCCACCGGCAACCGGGACATCATCTCCGCCGAGCAGCTCGGCCGGACCAAGCACCAGGCGATCGTCGGCAACATCGGTCACTTCGACAACGAGATCGACATGGCCGGCCTCGCCCGCACTCCGGGCATCGAGCGGACGACGATCAAGCCGCAGGTCGACGAGTGGCGCTTCGCCGACGGCCACACGGTCATCGTGCTCTCCGAGGGGCGGCTGCTGAACCTGGGCAACGCCACCGGGCACCCGAGCTTCGTCATGAGCGCATCCTTCTCCAACCAGGTGCTCGCGCAGATCGAGCTGTGGAGCAACCGGGCCGCCTACGAGGGCCGGGAGCCCGGGGTCACCGTGCTGCCCAAGAAGCTCGACGAGCACGTGGCGCGGCTGCACCTCGACGCCCTCGGGGTGAAGCTGACCGAGCTGACCAAGGTCCAGGCCGACTACATCGGCGTCCCGGTCGAGGGGCCGTACAAGAGCGACCACTACCGCTACTGAGGAAGGACCCCCTTCCTCCCCGTGATGATCAGCCCAGCTCACGGTCGTGGGGGGGGGGGGGGGGGGGGGGGGGGGGGGGGGGGGGGGGGGGGGGGGGGGGGGGGGGGGGGGGGGGGGGGGGGGGGGGGGGGGGGGGGGGGGGGGGGGGGGGGGGGGGGGGGGGGGGGGGGGGG
>NZ_JBJGYN010000081.1:0-14274 GCF_054050015.1 Geodermatophilus sp. SYSU D01176
CCCCCCCCCCCCCGCCCCCCCCCCCCCCCCCCCCCCCCCCCCCCCCCCCCCCCCCCCCCCCCCCCCCCCCCCCCCCCCCCCCCCCCCCCCCCCCCCCCCCCCCCCCCCCCCCCCCCCCGCCAGAGGTCACCCGGGGATCAGCGGAGGCCCTCCGCGAACTCACCCTCGAACGCGTCCTGGACGACGGTGGCGCCGCCCGGGACGTCGGCCGGCCGCAGGATGAAGCTCTGCGTGCTGGGCGAGCGACCGGTCTCGAAGCCGTCGATCGGCACGACGAGGCCCTCGGTGTCGACGTTCTCGAGCTCGTTGAACGCCGCGACCACGCCGGCGCGGGTGAGGTCGCCGTTCTCGCACGCCGCGTCGAGGACCTGCTTCATGATCGCGCTCATGCCGTAGCCGACGAGCACGCCGAGGCTCGGCTGCACGTTCGGGTAGGCCTCCTGGTACTGCGCGAGCAGCTCGGGCTGGGCGTCGAAGGCCGACACCGGGCTGGCCACGTACAGGTTGTCCTTGAGCGCCTGCGCGGCCGGCCCCTGCAGCAGGCCCGGCGCGAAGACCGGGTTGCTGCCGATGATCGGCACGTTCAGCCCCTGGGCCGCCGCCACGCCGGCCGCGGACGCGGTCTGCGTCGGCGCGACGGTCAGGGCGATGGCGTCGACCCCGGCCGCGGCGAACTGGGTGATCTGCGCGGTCATGTCCTGGTCGGTGGACTTGATCTGCGCCGGGATGATGGTCAGCCCGCGCTCCTCGGCCACCGCCTCGCTGCCGGCCAGGCCGTTCTCGCCGTACTCGCCCTCGAAGTAGATGTGCCCGACGGTGTCGCCGTCGGCCAGCAGCCCCTGCTCGAACAGGTACGAGTACCCGTTGGCCAGCTCGACGTCGTAGGTGGCGCCCACGACCCCGGTGCCGGGGATCTCGGTGAGGGTACGCGCCCAGGCCGACGGGAAGTTGACGATCTGGTCGGACTCGTACTCCGGGGCCAGCGCGGTGTTGATCGGCGACCCGATGGTCTGCTGCATCGCCAGGATGTTGGGCTCCATGCCGCTGTAGAGCTGCACGCCCGTCTGCGGCACGTAGCCGGTGTCCTGGACGTCGAGCTCGACGGTGTAGGTGTCGCAGACCTGGTTGTCCTGCCAGAACAGCTGGTTGGCGTTGGTGATGTCCTGGCCGAGGGCGGCGAACACACCGGTCAGGTCGGTGAGGACGCCGAGGGTGATCGTCTCCCCCTCGACGCCGACGTCGGTGAGGACCTCGCCGCCCGAGCCGCCCTCTCCCCCTCCGCCGCCACCGGACTCCGGTGCCCTGGTGCTGCAGCCGGCCGTCACCACGACGACGGCCGCGGCGACCACGGTGGTCGTGCGCAGAGCCTTGCCTGTTCTCATCTGGAGTTGCTCCCTTGTGCTGGTCGATCGGAGGGGGTCGGTGCGGAGCCGGGTTGCTCCGGGGGTGGTGTGGCGACTCCGCCGCGGGCGGGCGCACGGCCCCGGCGGAAGCGTTGGGTGAGCCGTTGCGCCATGCCGGCCAGACCGGCGGGCTCGAACAGGACGACGAGGATGATCGCGGCGCCGTAGAGGAACCGGGCGGCGAAGCCCGCCGAGATGCCGCCCTGGCCCGGCGCGCTGACCAGCGGCAGGACGTCGGCGTACTGCTGGAACAGCAGCGGGAGCGCGGTGACGAACAGCGCGCCCAGGGCCGCGCCGCCCACCGAGCCCAGCCCGCCCAGCACGATCATCGCCAGGTACTGGATGGAGACGACCAGGCCGAAGGACTCCGGGGCGATGCTCCCGATGGACAGCGCGTAGAGCACCCCGGACAGGCCGGCGTACATCGAGCTGACCAGGAACACCCGGGCCTTGTAGGCCTGCACGTTCACGCCCATGACCGACGCGGCGACCTCGCTGTCGCGCAGGGTCTGCAGCGCCC
Source organism: Geodermatophilus sp. SYSU D01176 (assembly GCF_054050015.1). Lineage (NCBI taxonomy): Bacteria > Bacillati > Actinomycetota > Actinomycetes > Geodermatophilales > Geodermatophilaceae > Geodermatophilus > Geodermatophilus sp. SYSU D01176. The sequence goes on from NZ_JBJGYN010000081.1 coordinate 1,924, forward strand.
GGCCGGGCCGGCTGCGCAGCAGGTTGCGGGCGAACACGTAGGCGGCCAGCGCCAGGACCAGGCCGAGGTACCACAGCCGCTCGGCCTCCCGGAACGGCACCCCCAGCACCCACAGCTGCGGGTCGGTGTTGCCGAACGTGAAGCCGAACAGCGAGAACTCCGGCGCTGCGCGGCCGTTGAAGCCACCGGTCACCGGCGTCCAGGTGTTGAGCACGTGGACGCCGATGAAGACCAGCCCGAGCGAGGCGACGCCGAGGTAGATGCCCCGCAGCCGTGCCGCGATCGGGCTGAAGACGAGCCCGGCCAGCCCGGCGAGCAGGACGCCGACGACCATGCCGACGATCGGCGGCAGGCCCAGCCCCTCCAGGGCGGCCCGGGTGCCGAGCCCGCCGGACTCCCCGGAGATGTAGGTGTAGCTGACCGCGCCGACGGCGAGGAAGAAGGCGTGCGCCAGGGACAGCTGCCCGGTGGTGCCGACGAGCAGGTTCAGCCCGATGGCGCCGATGGCCGCGCCGAACACCGCGAACCCGGTGCGCAGCCAGAACTCGTCGAAGTACAGCGGGAAGACCAGCAGGAAACCCAGCAGCGCGGCGATCAACACCCACTTGACCACCGCGCCGCGGCGGGCCGGTGCCGACCGGGGCGTGCGCGACGTCGAGCGGGTGGCGCCCGTCGGCCGGGTGGCGGTCTGCTCAGACACGGGTCAGCTCCTTGGTGCCGAAGAGCCCCGACGGCCGGACCAGCAGGACGGCGATCATCACGACGTAGGGGACGACCTCGCCGAACCCGCGGCCGAGGAAGAGGAGGTTCTCCTGGTATCCGGCGGCGAGGGACTCGGCGACCCCGATGAGCAGGCCGCCCACCAGCGCGCCGCCGGTGGAGTCCAGGCCGCCGAGGATGGCCGCGGGGAAGGCCCGCAGCGCCGTGGCGTACACGGCCGAGCTGACACCTGGCGTCGGGCTGCCGACCAGGAAGAGGGCGGCCACCCCGGCGAGCACGCCGGCGACGACCCAGGCCAGCGCGGAGACCCGGCCCTGCCGGATGCCCATCAGCGCCGCCGTCTCGCCGTCCTCCGCCGACGCGCGCATGGCCACGCCCCAGCTCGAGTACTTGAACGCGACGAAGAACAGCACGATGAGGATGCCGGCGACGATCATGGCGATCAGCCGGTTCTGGGTGATGCCGATGCCGCCGATGCGGACCGACTCCCCGCCCCACGGGTGGGGCACGTTGAGGATGTCCGGCCCGATCCGCCGGATCAGCTCGGTCAGCAGGATGATGTCCACGCCGATCGTGACGATCGCCAGGCTGATCACGGGCGCGCCGCGGAGCCGGTTGATGATGAAGCGCTCGATCAGGAACGCCGCCAGGGCGGTGATCACCAGGCCGACGAGCACGGCGAGCAGGAAGCCCAGCGGCTCGGACAGCCGCGCGATCGAGTAGGCGCCCAGCAGCAGCAGCGAGCCGTGGGTGAAGCTCACCACCTCGCTGGCCTTGAAGATGATCACGAAGCCCAGGGCGATCAGAGCGTAGATGGCCCCGAGTGACAACCCGTTGAGCAGGAGCGAGAGGAACTGGGTCACGAGGTCGTCCCTGGTGTCTCGGTGGTGTGGTGGGCGGCGGCCTCGGCGGGGTCCTCGTCGTCGCCCGAGCCCAGGTAGGCGCGGATGACCTCGGGGTCGGCCTGCACCTCGGCGGGCGTGCCGTCGGCGATCCGCCGTCCGAAGTCCAGGACGGTGACCCGGTCGGCCAGCGACATGACCATCCCCATGTCGTGCTCGACGAGGACGATCGAGATGCCGAGCGCGGAGCGGATCTCGCGGATCGCCTCGGCCATCCGGGCGGTCTCCTCGGCGTTCATCCCGGCCACCGGCTCGTCGAGCAGCAGCAGCCGCGGCTCGGTGCACAGCGCGCGGGCCACCTCGACCCGCTTCTGGTCGCCGTAGGACAGGACGCCGACCGGGGTGTGCAGCTTGTCGCCGAGGTCGAGGAACTCGGCGATCTCGCGGATCCGCTCGCCGTGCACCTTCCCCTCGCGGGTGGCGCGGGGCAGCCGCAGCCCGGAGGAGAGGAACCCGGCCTTCGTCAGGTGGTGCCGGCCGAGCATCAGGTTCTCGGCCACCGACTGGGCGCCGGAGAGGGCGATGTTCTGGAACGCGCGGGCCACGCCGACCCCCGCGATCTGGAACGGCCGCATCCGGTCCAGCCGCGCGTCGCCGAACCGGACCTCGCCCTCAGCGGCCTTGTAGACCCCGGACAGGACGTTGAACATCGTCGACTTGCCGGCGCCGTTGGGCCCGATGACGGCGTGGATGGTCCCCGGCGCGACGGTGAAGGAGACGTCGTTGAGCGCCCGGATGGCGCCGAAGCGGACGCTGACGTGCTCGACCTCCACGGGCGGGACGTCGGAGCGGACCTGCGCCCGTTCCGTGCCGACGGCGGTCACGCGGTCCACCGGGAGAGCGTCCGGCGCGGGCCCCGGACGACGTGCTCCGCGGCCTCGGCGTCGCCGTGGCCGAGGTAGAGCCGCTGCACCTCGTCGGTGCGCGCCAGCTCCGCGGCCGGGCCGGAGAGGGACACCCGGCCGACGTCGAGGACGTAGGCGAGGTCGGCGACCCCGAGGGCCATCGTGGCGTTCTGCTCGACCAGCAGGACGGAGGTGCCCTGCCGGTTGATCTCCGCGACGACCTCGCCGATCTGGCCGATGACGCGCGGGGCGAGCCCCAGCGAGGGCTCGTCGAGCAGGAGCAGCTTGGGGCTGGCCATGAGCGCCCGCCCGATGGCCAGCATCTGCTGCTCACCGCCGGAGAGCAGCCCGGCCCGCTGACCGCTGCGTTCGGCCAGCACGGGGAACAGGTCGTGGACCCGGGCGTGCGCGGCGGCCTTGGCGGCGCGGTCGCGGTTGCCCATCCCGCCGGCCCGCAGGTTCTCCTCGACGGTGAGCCGGCCGAAGATCCGCCGCCCCTCCGGGACCTGCACGATGCCGCGACGGACGATCTGCCCCGGGTCGCGGCCGCTGATGACCTCGTCCTCGAAGCGCACGCTGCCCTCGTCGACGCGCCCCCGGTGCAGCCTCAGGGTGCCGGAGATGGTCCGCAGCAGCGTGCTCTTGCCGGCGCCGTTGCTGCCCAGGACGGCGACGACCTTGCCGTCGGGCACCTCCATGGTCACGCCGCGCACGGCCTCGACGGCGCCGCCGTAGGTCACCCGCAGCGAGTCGATGCTCAGCATGCGGGCTGCACCGCGGCTGTCCCGTGCGAGCCGGCCGGCCGGCCTCGGTCCCCGTGCCGCGGAACGGAATCGGTCTGTGATTCAGGGCACATGGCCGGAGACTGTAAAGGCACGGCGCGTCGATTCCCCCACAGGCGCCGAGGATCGTGACCTGCAGGTGATCTGCCGCCGGCCGCCGGCGTGGACCGACCGGACTCATCGGACCGGCAATGTGCGCTACCTACACGCCCTCACTCGGCCCCGTGTGGGCAGCGCACGTGGCGGAGCCGGTTTGGAGCGCCCCCGCTGCAGGGCCCGCAACGAGCCTGCGAGCGGTGGGGGGCAGGGGGTCCTCTCTCAGGCGGCGCCGGCGCCGGGCTCGCCCTGCTCGACGGCGAGCAGGTCGTAGAGGCCGGTGATCTGCAGCGGCCGGATGGCCGCCCGGGAGGAGGCGACCACCCGCAGCGGGACGCCCTCCTCGGCCGCCCGCCGGTGGGCGCCGGCCAGCACGCACAGGCCCGCGGAGTCGAGGAAGGTCACGCCGTCGAGGTCGACGGTCAGCGCCGGGGCGTGGTCGGCGAAGGCCGAGTCCACGGCCGCACGCAGCGAGGGGGCGGTGGAGGAGTCGACCTCGCCGGAGACGGTGAGCACGACGCCGGTGGCGGCGGAGCCGGTCACCTCGATCGAGATGAGGTCGGCTGTGGGAGCAGCGGTCACGGTGCGCCTCTCTGGAGGGAAGCGAACCCGAACGGAGGACCACGGGCATCAGCCGTGGCACGACGCGGAGTCCGGCAACGGGTGCCGCGGCTGACTGTTGAACCGCTGCTGTCGACCGTAGGGACCTCCGCCCCCGATATCAAGGGCCCGGCCGGGCGGCGACCGGCCGCGGGGATACTGGACGGCGTGTCGAGGCGACTGGCGGTGTGGGGCGGGATCTGGCTGGCCGGCTCGGTCGCGGCATTCCTCCTGCTGAACGCCATCCTCGCCTCGGCCATCGCCATCTTCGGCCTGTGCCTGTGGGCCGTCGCGCTGCTGTCCAGCAACTGGGAGCAGCACTCCTCTTTCGAGCAGCGTGAGCTCGAGCGGGCCCGCCGGCGCGCCGCGAACCGCGAGCGGACCAAGGAGGCGCGCGCCCGCGACCGCGCCCGCTGGGAGGCCCACCAGCAGCGCAAGGCCGGTCGGTAATCCGCTCGACGGGGCTCCGGAGGGCCCCTAGCGTCGCCGTCATGCGCTCCTGAGACGGCCCTCCGCGACGTGCCGCGGGTCGAGCCATGGCTCCCCGCCGTCCGCGCCCCGCTGCTGCCGGGCGCCTCCTCTGCACTCCCCCGACCGGCTGCCGGTCGCGCAGCCCTGCCCTCCTCCGGAGGATCCTCGTGTCCCGCCCGCACCGCGCCCTCGACGGCGCACCCGCCACCGCCCGCGCCGCCCTCCCCGAGACGGAGGCGGCCGACCTCGACCGACTGGCGCACGCCGTCCTCGCCCGTCCCGGCGCCGCTCTCGGCGCCGTGCTGCGCGCCGTCCTGCCCGGCACGGCCGGCGCCAGGTGGCTGCGGTCGGAGGGCCTGCCGCCCACCGCCCGCGCCGCCGACCTCACCGCCGAGCAGTGGCTGTCGCTGCAGCGCTGCTGCGCCGAGGCCGGGCGCGCCCCGGGGCCCGGCGCGGCCGGCGGCCGCGGCGGCCGCCCGTCGGCGCACGGGCACGCGCCCGGCGCAATGGCTGCGCCCCGCTGGCACTGAAAGAGAGCCCCTTCCCCGTGCTCTTCGAGTCGGCCTCCTCCAGGGCACCGCCCCGAGCTCGCGAGGGGTGGGGAGGAGGTCCTTCGACTACGGGCCGACGGCGTCCTCGGCGGCGAGCACGGCGCCGCGGTCGGGGTGCGCGAACGCCTCGGCCAGCGCCTGGCGCAGCGACCACGCCCCGCACCGCCAGGCCAGCGCCCGCCCGAGTGCGGCGGGGGTGCCGTCGACGGAGTCGACGCCGTCCCCCGGCCACCACGGCACCGGCCGGCCCCCGGCCCGCAGCGGCTCGTGGACGGCGACCTCGCCCGGCAGCGCCGCGATCCCCAGCCGGGCCGCGGCCAGCCCCGCCCCGGGGACATCGGCCCAGCGCAGGGTTCGTACCGGGCGGCTCTCCACCCGGGCCCGCACGACCTCGCCGGCGAGCGGGAGGTCCAGCAGGTCGGCCACCGGGCCGGGCTCCCCGCCGGCGGGCACGAGCGCGGCGTCCACCAGCGGCTGCACCCACGGCGCGTCCAGGACGACGGCGTCCCCGGCGGGCACCACGCGGTCCGGTGCCACGCGCACCCGGTCCGGCGGGTCCACGTCGACGCCGTCCAGCGCCGCGGCCAGCCGGGCGTGCACGGTGCGCAGCACGGCCGGCGCGACGGTGCGGCGCGGATCGCCCAACCGGTCGAGCAGGTCGAGGGCGCCGTCGACGTCGGCGAGCACGTCGTCGACCGACGCGGGCGGACGAAGCAGCTCCAGCAGGTCCGCGGCGGCGTCGGCCGGCTCGTACAGCCCCCGCAACTCCGCCGCTCGCGGGTGCCGCAGCCGGTCGGGCCGCCGGCCGCCGAGCACCGGGTGCCCCGCCAGCCACCAGCGCAGGTACCCGGGGACGGCGACCCCGCCCAGGACGACGTCTGCCCACGCCTCCGCCGGCAGCGCGGCCAGCAGCGGCAGCGCACCGGACCAGTCGGCCACCAGCTCGAGGTCCCGGACGGCGGTCAGCGGCGGCCAGGACGGAGCCGGCGCGTCGGCGGGCAGCCGGTCGAGGACGGCGTCGACCCAGTCCTCCGCGCCGTCGACGTCGAGGTCGTCGGGGTCCTCGGCGTGCACCAGCGCGAAGCCGTCGAGCACCCCGACCGCGCGCAGCACGTCGGGGTCGGCGCCCACCGACGGGTCGAGGGTGCCCAGCGCCCCCTCGGTCAGCACGGCGGCGAACCGCGAGCCGGGGAGCACCAGCTCGCCGGCCGGCGCCCACCCGCCGTCGGCGTCGGGCAGCGCCAGCTCCGCCAGCCACGGCAGCTCGCCCGGCGCGGGACCGGCCGCGGCGACCAGCGCCAGGACCGCATCGGCGAACGCGGCCGGGTCCCGGTCACCGTCCCAGCCGTCGTCGGCCGCGTCGACCGAGGCCTCGACCGCCGCCCGCACCCCGGGATCGGCGAGCACCGCGGCGGCGGTGGCCGGGCGCGCCCCCAGCCGCTCCAGCAACCGGCGGGCGGCGGGCGGTGCGACCGCGTCCGGGTCGGCCAGCCGCAGCCCGAGCGGACCCAGCCGGGCCGCGGGCAGCCCCGCGTCGGGCAGCAGCACCCCGGCCGGGCCGTGCGCGGTGCGCCCGTCCGCCAGGGGGACCGGCAGGGCGGCCAGCTCCTCCCGCTCGGCGCCGTCCAGCGCGGCGTACAGCTCCGCCCACCACGCCGGCGGGCGGTCGACGCCGCGCACGGCCTCGACCGCCTCGGCGGTGCCGACCCGGCGCACCCCGAGGGCGGCCAGCGCGGGCAGGGCGCCCCGGCCGGACCAGCCCGCCGGCAGCAGCCCGGGGAGGACGCCGGTCAGCGCGGCCACCCGCGCGTCGGTCGGCTCGGCCAGCACCGCGGCGCGGCCCGGCGGCTGCCGGTCGCGGTCGGCCCCCGCTTTCGGGAACCACGCGCGCTCCCGCAGCCGCTGCAGCGCCGCGGTGCCCAGGGCCGCGTCGAGCTCGGCGGCGGCCAGCCCGATGCGCGGCACGAACGCCAGGACGGCGGCATCGCCGGCCAGGCCCGCGAGCAGGTCGGCGTAGGCGTCGGCGGCCGCGGCGACCAGCTCGTCGGTGACCGGGCCGGGCAGCACGTGCCGCCGGTCGGGCCCGAGCGGGAAGGGCGCGACCAGCCGGGCGGGCAGGGTGAGCGGCTCGTCGCTGGGCGTCGGCGCGTGCACCCGCTGCGGGAGCGGCAGGGGCACCGGGCGGCGGTCGTCGTCCAGCGGCACCGCCCAGGTGAGCGTCCAGGCGCGGCGCTCCCGCTCCTCGACCGGCCGCCCGGCGAGCAGCTCCTCGGGCAGCACGCCGTCGCGCCGCTCCAGCCGCCAGGTCGTCGTCCGCTCGCCGTCGGTCAGCTCGGCGGCTGCGTCGCGGTACCGCACCGACAGCGACCGCACCGCCCCGTCGAGGACGACGTCGACCGCGGCGAGCCCCGGCAGCGCCAGGAGCAGCCCGGCCTCGAGCTCCTCGAGCGCGGTCCGGACGGCGGCCCGCGAGCCGGCGCGCAGCGGCAGCACCACCTCGGTCGTGAACCCCTCGGGCGGCGTCCCCGTGGCCGGCCACGGCAGCCGCAGCACCGGCACGGCGCCGTCCCGGCGGGCCACCTCGCCGGTCAGGGCGCCGACGGCGGCGACCTCCGCGCGGGTGCGGTCGGCGCTGAACGCGACCCCACCGGTCGTCGAGTGCAGCGCCGGCTCGTCGGTCACCGCGAGCACCGCGGCGAAGCCGACCCCGAAACGGCCGACCGTCTCGATGCGTGGCCCACCCGCGACCACGGACCGGCCGACCGACCCGGACGCGTCGCGCTTGGCCGAGGCGCGCAGCGTGGCCAGCCCCTGCACCCCGGCGGCGTCGAGCGGGGCGCCGGTGTTGGCCGCCCGCAGCACCTCTCCCCCGGCGCCGTCGTCGGCCAGTTCCAGCCGCAGCCGTCCGGGCACCCCGGCGCGGGCGGCGGCGTCGGCGGCGTTCTGGGCCAGCTCGACCATCAGCCGGTCGCGGTAGCCGCCGCGGACCAGGTCCTCCTCGGCGTTGGCGTCCTCGCGGAAGCGGGCCGGGGAGGCGGCCCAGGCGGCGAGCACCCGCCGCCGCAGCTCCGCGGTGTCGAAGGGGTCGGCGCCCGGGGCAGCGGAGGGGTCGGCCACGCGGGCCAGCATGGCAGCGCCGCTGCGGGGTACTCCTCGTGCGTGTCCGAGATCGACGTCTCCCGGTACCGGTTGCAGGCCCTCCCCGAGGACGACTCCGACGAGGACTGGGACGACGACGGCGAGCTGTTCGGACCCGACGGCGAACGGATCGAGACGTGGCGGGAGGGCTACCCGTACACCGAGCGGCTGCCGCGCAAGGACTACGAGCGGGAGAAGCGCCGGCTGCAGATCCAGCTGCTGCGGCTGCAGGGCTGGGTCAAGGACACCGGCCAGCAGCTCGTCGTCCTCTTCGAGGGCCGGGACGCCGCCGGCAAGGGCGGCACCATCAAGCGCTTCACCGAGCACCTCAACCCGCGCGGCACCAAGGTCGTCGCGCTGGACAAGCCGTCGGAGCGCGAGCAGACGCAGTGGTACTTCCAGCGCTACGTGCAGCACCTGCCGGCGGCCGGGGAGATCGCCCTGTTCGACCGGTCCTGGTACAACCGCGCCGGCGTCGAGCGGGTCATGGGCTACTGCACCGACGAGCAGTACCGGCGGTTCATGCGCCAAGCGCCGGAGTTCGAGCGGATGCTCGTCGACAGCGGCATCCGCCTGGTGAAGTTCTGGTTCTCCGTCTCCCGGCGCGAGCAGCGCACCCGCTTCATCGTGCGGCGGATCGACCCGGTGCGGCAGTGGAAGCTCTCCCCCACCGACCTGGCCTCGCTGGACCGCTGGGACGACTACACCGCGGCCAAGGAGGCGATGTTCGCCGCCACCGACACCGACCACGCGCCGTGGACGGTGATCAAGAGCAACGACAAGAAGCGGGCTCGCCTGGAGGCGCTGCGGTACGTGCTCTGCGCGCTGCCCTACGAGGGCAAGGACGAGTCGGTCGTCGGACGGCCGGACCCGAACATCGTGGTGGCCGCGGCCGACGTCCTGGAGTCCGACCGCGAGGCGCTCGAGCGGGAGGACCTGGTGCCGGCGCGCTGACCAGCACCACGGCCGACCCGACTCCTACCGGCGGGTAACCTGCGGTCCCATGTCGCGCGCCGAGCAGCTGGACAGCGGCCGGAGCCGCACGACCGAGACCTTCGAGTCCACCGCCCCCGCCTCGGGCGCGGTCGTCGGGGTGTTCCCCCTCCGGGGTGCCGACGACGTCCGCGCGGCCGTGGACCGCGCCCGCGACGCCGCCACGGCGTGGGCCGAGCTCGGCTTCGACGGTCGCAGGCAGCGGCTGGCCGCGTACCGCGGCTACCTCGCCCGCCGGGTGCACGAGCTGGCCGACCTGGTGCACCGGGAGAACGGCAAGCCGCACGCCGACGCGATCCTCGAGATCACCCTGACCATCGACCACCTGGCCTGGGCCGCCGCGCACGCCCGCAGGGTCCTCGGCCCGCGCCGGGTGAACCCGGGCCTGCTGGCGGCCAACCACGCGGCCTGGCTGGAGTACCAGCCGCTGGGCGTCGTCGGCGTGATCGGCCCGTGGAACTACCCGGTGTTCACGCCGATGGGCTCGATCGCCTACGCGCTGGCCGCCGGCAACGCCGTCGTCTTCAAGCCGTCGGAGCACACGCCGGCCGTGGGCGTGTGGCTGGCCGACGCCTGGCGGGCCGCCGTCCCCGACGTCCCCGACGTCCTCCAAGTCGTGACCGGCCTCGGCGAGACGGGCGCGGCGCTGTGCCGCGCCGGCGTGGGCAAGCTGGCCTTCACCGGCTCCGCCGCCACCGGGCGCCGGGTCATGGCCGCGTGCGCCGAGACCCTCACGCCGGTGCTCATGGAACTCGGCGGCAAGGACGCGATGATCGTCGACGACGACGCCGACGTGGCCGCCGCCGCCGACGCCGCCGTGTGGGGCGCCATGAGCAACGCCGGGCAGACCTGCATCGGCATCGAGCGGGTCTACGCGACCGAGCGGGTCTACGACGCCTTCGTCGCCGAGGTGACCGACAAGGTGCGCGGGCTGCGGCCGGGCACCGACGGCGAGGCCGCCTACGGCCCCATGACGATGGCCGCGCAGACCGACGTCGTCCGCCGGCACCTGGACGACGCGGTCGCGGCGGGCGGGCGGGTCGCGGCCGGCGGCACGGTCGAGGGCCGCCTGGTGGCGCCGACGGTGCTGCTCGACGTCCCCGAGACCTCCGCGGCGGTGCGCGAGGAGACCTTCGGCCCGACACTGACCATCACCCGGGTGCGCGACGCCGAGGAGGCGCTGGAGCGCGCCAACGCCAACGCCCACGGCCTGGCCGGCGCGGTCTTCTCCCGGTCGCGGGCCCGCGCCATGGACCTCGCCCGCCGGATGAGGAGCGGCATGACGTCGGTGAACTCGGTGCTCACCTTCGCCTCGGTGCCGGCGCTGCCCTTCGGCGGCGTGGGCGAGAGCGGCTTCGGGCGGATCCACGGCGAGGACGGGCTGCGCGAGTTCACCCGCACCAAGGCCATCACCCGCCGGCGTTTCGCGCTGCCGGTGGACCTGATGAGCTTCACCCGGCCGGCCGCGGCCGCCGACGCGCTCGCCCGGGTCATGGGACTGGTCCACGGGCGGCACCGGTGACCGTCCAGGACCCGGCACACGAGGGCACCGAGGAGTTCGACGTCGTCGTGGTCGGCGCGGGCTCGGCCGGCTGCGCGCTGGCCGGGCGGCTCTCCGAGGACCCGTCGCTGCGGGTGCTGCTGCTGGAGGCCGGCGGCTCCGACGACGTCCTGGAGGTCCGGGTCCCGGCCGCGCTGTACAAGACGTGGCGCACCCGGAGGGACTGGAACTACACGACCGAGCCGCAGCGGGGCCTGGGCGGACGGCGGCTGTTCTGGCCGCGGGGCAAGCTGCTGGGCGGGTCGTCGTCGATCAACGCGATGATCTACGTCCGCGGCGCCGCGGCCGACTACGACGAGTGGGCGCAGCTGACCGGCGACCCGTCGTGGTCCTACGAGCACGTGCTCCCGCTGTTCCGCCGGATGGAGGACAACGCCCGCGGCGCGGACCGCTTCCACGGCGTCGGCGGGCCGCTGCGGGTGGAGGACCCGCGCTCGCCGCACGCCTGGTCGCGGGCCGCGGTGGCCTCCGCGGTCGCGGCCGGGTACCCGCGCAACGACGACTTCAACGGGGCGGCCCAGGAGGGCGTGGGGCTCTACCAGCTCACCCAGCGCCGCGGCCGGCGGTGGTCGGCCGCCGACGCGTACCTGCACCCCGCCGCGGGACGGCCGAACCTGACCGTGCGCACCGGCGCGCTGACCACCCGGGTGCTGGTCGCGGGCGGGCGGGCCACCGGTGTGGAGTACCGGTCCGGCGGACAGACGCACACCGCGCACGCCGCAGCCGAGGTCGTGCTCTCCGGCGGGGCGGTGAACTCGCCGCAGCTGCTCATGCTCTCGGGGATCGGGCCGGGGGCGCACCTGCGCCAGGTCGGCGTCGACGTCGTGCACGACCTGCCCGGCGTCGGCGGCGGCCTGCAGGACCACCCCCTGGTGCCGGTCATCTGGCACACCCGGTCGGGGCGGTCGCTGTTCCGGGCGGAGTCGCCGTCGGGCTACGCGCGGTGGTTCGGCGCCCGCCGCGGCCCGCTGACGTCGAACCTCGCCGAGGCCGGGCTGTTCACCCGCTCCCGGCCGGACCTGCCCCACCCCGACCTGCAGTACCACTTCCTCCCGGTGAAGTTCTGGCGGCAGGCGGAGGTCGACCCCGACGTCGACGCGTTCACCGCCGCCACCGTCCTGGTGCGGGTGCACTCGCGCGGGTCGGTGCGGCTGCGCTCGGCCGACCCGACGTGGGCGCCGGCGATCGACGCCGGCTACCTCACCGACGAGCGGGACCTCGACGCGCTGGTGTGCGGGATCGAGAAGGCGCGGGAGATCGCCGCGTGCGGCCCGCTCGCCGCCGTCCTCACCGAGGAGTGGTCCCCCGGTGGCACCGTGCACACCCGCGCCGGGCTGCGGCAGGCGGTGCGCGACACCCTCGAGTCGCTGTACCACCCGGTGTCCTCGTGCCGGATGGGCACCGACGGCGACGCGGTCGTCGACCCCCAGCTGCGGGTGCACGGCGTCGACGGGCTGCGGGTGGTCGACGCCTCGGTGCTGCCGACGCTCGTGCGCGGCAACACCAACGCCCCGACGATCATGGTCGCCGAGCGAGCGGCCGACCTGATCACCGGCCGCACCATCGACCCGGCGCTCACCGGGACGGCCTGAGAGTCCCGCCCCCGGGGGGGGGGGGGGGGGGGGGGGGGGGGGGGGGGGGGGGGGGGGGGGGGGGGGGGGGGGGGGGGGGGGGGGGGGGGGGCGGGGGGGG
>NZ_JBJGYN010000082.1:0-14127 GCF_054050015.1 Geodermatophilus sp. SYSU D01176
CACCCCCCCCCCCACCCCCCCCCCCCCCCCCCCCCCCCCCCCCCCCCCCCCCCCCCCCCCCCCCCCCCCCCCCCCCCCCCCCCCCCCCCCCCCCCCCCCCCCCCCCCCCCCCCCCCCCCCACGGCGCGGTCCCTGCCAGGACTGGGACGGGGGTCGGGTCGGTGTTCACCGGAACGCTGAACGCCGACCTGCTGCTCGGCGACGTGCACTCGCTCAAGGGCAAGCGCGCCGTCGTCCGGCCGATCGTGGCCGAGTTGCGCCGCCGCTACGCCGTGGCCGCCGCCGAGGTCGGCGACCAGGACCTGCACCGCCGCGTCCAGGTGGGGGTGGCCACGGTCGCCGGGGACGTCGGCCAGGTGAGCGACGTCCTCGACGCCTGCGAGCGGTTGCTGGCCGAGCGGCCTGAGGTGACGCTGCTCTCGACGCACCGGCAGCTGTTCAGCGACACGGACTGAGGACCTCCCTCCTCCCCACCGCTCGCAAGCTCGCGGCGGGCCCCAGGAGGAAGGCCACCCGCGTCTCGTTCCACCCGCGCCGCGCTCCTGCGCCGGCACCCAGCACCAGGAGGTCCGATGGCCGACCCGGCCCGCGCCCGCAAGCTCGCGGTGCGCATCCGCCAGATCGTCTCCGCAGCGATCGAGACACAGGTCAAGGACCCGCGCCTCGGCATGGTGACCGTCACCGACGCCCGGGTGACCAGCGACCTGCGCGAGGCGACCGTCTTCTACACCGTCTACGGCGACGACACCGCGGTCGAGGACTCGGCCAAGGCGCTCGCGTCGGCGACCGGCGTGCTGCGCTCCACCGTCGGGAGGCAGACGGGCATCAAGTTCGTGCCCACGCTGACCTTCGTCGCCGACCACGTGCCCGACACCGCCCGCGAGCTCGACGAGGCGCTCGAGCGGGTCCGGCACGCCGACGCCGAGCTGGCCCGCATCCGGGCCGGCGCGACGTACGCCGGTGACGCCGACCCCTACCGCCGTCCCGCGGAGGACGCCGACGAGGACGACGAGGACGACGAGGACGACACCTCCGACGTCGGGTCCGCCGACGACGGTGCCGAGGCGTCCACCCGGAGCAGGAGCGTCTGATGAGCGAGAACGACCCCGACCCGAACCTGCCCGACGAGGGGCTGGGCCGCAACGAGCTGGGCGGCCGCCCCGAGCCCGACGCCGGCGACCCGACCCGGGGTGGCAAGCGCGGCGAGATCGGCGACGCGCCGAGCATCACCTCCGACGAGCCCGACGACGGGGAGGGCTACCCGGTCGGAGGCGGTCTGGTGACCGAGGAGGAGAACGCGTCGCCGGTCGCCGACCCCGGCCCGGACTCGTGACGGTGTCGGTGCCGCGGAGCGCCGACCTGACCTCCCGGGCCGCCGCGGTCCTCGCCGAGGCGGCCGCGGCCCGGGGCACCGTCGTCCTCTCCGGTCACGTGCAGCCCGACGCCGACGCGCTCGGCAGCACGCTGGCCCTGGCCGAGGGCCTGCGGCGCCGCGGCGCCCGCGTGCTGACCACCTTCCCGGCCCCCTTCACCCTGCCGGCGTCGCTGGCCTGGCTGCCCGGGGCCGAGGGGCTGGTCCCCTCCTCTGCGGTGCCGACGTCGCCGGAGGTGTTCGTCAGCCTGGACGCCGCCTCGCCGGGCCGGCTGGGCGAGCTGGCCGGCCTGCTGGCGGGCGCGGCCACCTCCGTGGTCGTCGACCACCACGCGAGCAACCCCGGCTTCGGCGACGTCCGGGTCGTCGACCCGTCCGCGGCGGCCACCGTCGTCCTCGTCGCCGACCTGCTCGACGGGCTCGGCGTCGCCCTCGACGAGCGGCTGGCCACCTGCCTCTACGCGGGCCTGGCCGCCGACACCGGCTCCTTCCGGTTCGGCAACACCCGGCCCGACACCCACGGCCTCGCCGCCCGGCTGCTGGCCACCGGCATCGACCACGCCGCGATCAGCCAGCGGCTGTTCGACACCGCGCCGTTCGGCTGGCTGGGACTGCTGTCCGTCGTCGCCGGCCGTGCCGTGCTGGAGGCCGAAGTGGGCGCCGGGCTGGTGTGGACCTGGTCGAGCACCGCCGAGGCCGCCGAGCACGGGCTGCCCGGTGAGCAGCTGGAGGCGCTGGTCGACGTCGTCCGGTCCACCCAGGAGGCCGACGTCGCCTGCGTCCTCAAGGGACAGGACGACGGCTCGTGGTCGGTGTCGCTGCGCTCCCGCGGCGCCACCGACCTCGCCCGCGTCGCCATGGCGCTCGGCGGCGGCGGCCACCGCGCCGCGGCCGGCTTCACCTCGTACGACGACCGCGCGACGACCATCCGGAGCATCCGGTCCCTGCTCCGCGAGGGATGACCGGACCGTCCCCTTCCCGGCGAGGTCGCCGATCTCGCACGGCTCAGGGCCCGCAGGCGAGCGAGATCGCCGATTCCGCCACCGAGGGACGGCGGGCTCCCGGCGTCCTGGGGTTGGCCGCACCGGCGCTCGTCGTCCTGGCCGCGGAGCCGCTGTACCTGCTGGTCGACACCGCGGTCGTCGGCAACCTCGGCACCGTCGCCCTCGGCGGGCTCGCCGTCGGCGGCGGGCTGCTGGCGTGGGCCGCCGCGCTGCTGAACTTCCTCGCCTACGGCACCACCGCCCGCGCCGCCCGCCGCGCCGGCGCCGGCGACCGGGCGGGTGCGGTCGCCGAGGGCGTGCAAGCCACCTGGCTGGCCCTGGCCCTCGGCCTGGCGGTGCTCGTGCTGTTCCAGACCCTCGCCGGCCCGTTCACCCGGCTGCTCGCCGGCGGCGCGGGCCCGGTCGCCGCGGCGGGGGAGAGCTGGCTGCGGGTGGCCTCCCTGGGTGCGCCGCTCCTGCTGGTCTCCCTCGCCGGCAACGGCTGGCTGCGCGGGGTGCAGGAGCTGCGCCGCCCGATGCGCTACGTGCTGGCCGGCAGCGTGGCCAGCCTGGTGCTCTGCCCGCTGCTGGTGCACCCGGCCGGCCTGGGCCTGGTCGGCTCCGCGGTGGCCAACGTGGCCGGGCAGGCGCTCACCGCCACGCTGTTCGTCCGCGCCGTCCTGCGCGAGGACGTCCCCTGGCGGCCCCGCCTCGCCGCGCTCCGGGCGCAACTGGTCATCGGCCGCGACCTGCTGCTGCGGGCGGCCGTGCTCCAGGTGTCCTTCCTCGTCGCCACCGGCGTGGTGGCCCGCGCCGGCACCGCCGAGCTCGGCGCGCACCAGATCGCCGTCCAGCTGTTCTTCTTCCTCGCGCTGGTGCTCGACGCCTACGCCATCGCGGCGCAGACCCTCGTCGGCCAGGCCCTCGGCGCGGCCCGCCCGGACGTCGCCCGCGGCACCGCCCGCCGGGTCACCCTCTGGGGCCTGGGCACCGGGGTGCTGGTCGCCGCGGTGCTGCTGGCGCTGCGGCCGGTGGTGCTGCCGCTGTTCACCGACGACACCGCCGTGCTGGCGCAGGCCGCCGTCGCGTGGTGGTTCCTCGCCGCGATGCAGCCGCTGGCCGGTGTCGTGTTCGCCCTGGACGGCGTCCTGATGGGCGCCGGTGACGTCGGCTACCTGCGCACGGTGACGATCGGGGCGGCGCTGGCCGGCTTCGTGCCGCTGTCGCTGCTCGCCGTCCCGCTCGGCTGGGGGCTGGCCGGCGTGTGGACCGGCCTCACCCTGTTCATCGTGCTCCGGCTGGTCGCGGTGCTCGTCCGGGTGGCGGGGGACCGCTGGCTGACCCCACCTGGGACGGTGACGGCGTGAGCAGACGCCGTCCCGACGCCGACGTCCCCCCGGGCCTCCTGCTGGTCGACAAGGCCGGCGGCCTGACCTCCCACGACGTCGTCGCCCGTGCCCGGCGGGTGCTGTCGGTCCGCAAGGTGGGCCACGCCGGCACCCTCGACCCGATGGCCACCGGCCTGCTCGTCCTCGGCGTCGGGACGGCGACCCGGCTGCTCGGGTACGTCGGGGGGCACGACAAGACCTACGAGGCAACCATCCGCCTCGGCCAGACCACGGTCACCGACGACCGCGAGGGCGAGGTCGTCGCCACCACCCCGGCCGGGCACCTGGACGACGCCGCCGTCACCGCCGCGCTGGCCGCGCAGACCGGCCCGCTGCTGCAGGTGCCCTCCTCGGTGAGCGCGGTGAAGGTCGCCGGCCGCCGCTCCTACGACCGGGTGCGCGCCGGCGAGGAGGTCGTGCTGGAACCGCGGGCGGTCACCGTCCACCGGCTCGACGTCCACCGCGTCACCCGCCCCGCGCCGGACCTGGTGGACGTCGACGTCACCGTCTCCTGCACCGCCGGCACCTACATCCGGGCCATCGCCCGCGACGCCGGCGCCGCACTCGGTGTCGGCGGGCACCTGACCGCGTTGCGCCGCACCACCTCCGGTCCGTTCTCCGTGGCCGACGCCGCGCCGGTCGAGGAGGCCGGACGGTCCCTCGCCGCCGGCGGTGGGGCCGGCGTGCTCGGCCTGACCGACGCCGCGCGTGCCGTCTTCCCGGTGCGCACGCTGACCGGGGAGGAGGCCCGCGCCCTCGGGTACGGGCAGCGCATCCCCCCGACCGGCGCCCCCGGCCTCCACGCCGCGGTAGAGGCCGACCGGCTGGTCGCCCTGGTCGAGGACGCCGGCGCCACCGCCCGGGTCGCGGTGGGCTTCCCGCCGGCCTGAGGAAGGACCCCGGCGGGGGGGCACGGGGGCCCTTCCTCAGCCGCGCGCGACCCGCCCGATCAGCGAGTCGTCCAGGTGCGCGAGCAGGTCGGCCGGGTCGTCGTACACCTCGTCGGCGCCGGCCTCCTCCAGTTCGGCGCGCGCGATGCCGCCGCAGGTCAGCGCGATGCAGGGGAACCCCGCGTCCCGCGCCGCCCGCACGTCCCAGACCGTGTCGCCGACCGCGACGGTGCGGCCGGTGTCCAGCCCGTGGTCGGCGGCAGCGGTCTGCAGCAGGTCGGGCGCGGGCTTGGCCGAGTCGACGTCGGCGGACGTGGTGGCCCCGTCGACGACGTCCTCGCCGCCGATCGCCGGCACCATCCACTCCAGGTCGGCCTCTTGGCCGCTGGTGGCCAGCACCACGGCCAGGCCCCGCTCCCGGCACCCCTCGAGGAGCTCGTCGACGCGGGGGAAGGCGGTCACCTGATCGCGCAGCGGCTCGTAGCGCCGGTTCTTCGCCTCGACCACCTCGTCGACGTCGGTCGCGCCGTCCCCCAGCAGGTGGGGGACCAGCTCCTCGCTGGCGATGCCGATGGCGCGGTGGCACTCGGCCATCGACACCTCGGGGTGGCCGGTGTCCCGGAAGGCCTGCCACCACGCGAGGACCTGCAGGTAGTTGGTGTCCAGCAGCGTGCCGTCGACGTCGAGGAGGACGCCGGGTCGCGGCGCGGGGGCGGCGGAGGTCATCGCGACATCCTCGCCCGGCACCCCCTGGTCCGCAGGGCAGCGGGATTGACCGGCCGCCCCGCCGGGAAGGGGGCGTGCATGAGCGTCGTCAAGATCAACGCGATCACCGTGCCGAAGGACAAGCAGGAGCGCTTCGAGGAGCGCTTCAAGGGCCGCGCCGGTGCCGTGGAGAGCACCCCGGGCTTCGAGTGGTTCGAGCTGCTGCGCCCGCTGGAGGGCACCGACCAGTACCTCGTCTACACCCGGTGGGAGAGCGAGGACGCCTACCGGGCGTGGGAGTCCGGGCAGGACTTCGCGCGTGCCCACCAGGGCGGTGGGTCCGAGCTCGCGCCGGCCGCCAGCGACTCCTCCCACCTGTGGTCCTACGAGGTGATCGAGAGCGCGGCGCCCGACCGGCCGTGACCGCCCGCCGCGGTCGGCGCCGGGCCGGACGGTCGCGGAGCTAGGGTGGACGGGCGGTCCGGCAGTCGCCGGACCGCCCCTCGGATCCGCGCACGCCGCAGGTGGGAGCCATGACCGACACGCTCGCCGACAGCCGTACCTCTCCCCGGGTCTTCACCGAGGGCGTGCCGGTGGTCGTGGAGGACGTGCGGCGTCGTCCCGCCGCGGAGCGCGACGCCGTGCTCGCCGACCCCGGCTTCGGCCGGCACTTCACCGACTCCATGTTCGTCGCGCGGTACCGCGCCGGCGAGGGCTGGTACGACGCCCGGCTGACCGCCTACGCGCCGCTGCAGGTCGACCCGGCCACCGCCGCGCTGCACTACGCGCAGTCGATCTTCGAGGGGCTCAAGGCCTACGCCCAGCCCGACGGCAGCGTGGCCACCTTCCGGCCCGAGGCCAACGCCGCCCGCTTCGTCCGCGGCGCCAAGCGGCTGGCCATGCCGCCGGTGCCGGAGGAGGCCTTCCTCGCGGCCGTCGACGCGCTCGTCGAGGCCGATCGCCACTGGGTGCCCACCGGCCCCGACCAGACGCTCTACCTGCGCCCCTACCAGCTGGCGACCGAGCCCTTCCTCGGCGTCCGCCCTGCGCACGAGTACCTGTTCCTGGTGATCGCCAGCCCGGCCGGCGCCTACTTCCCGCGCGGCGTCCACCCGGTGTCGGTGTACCTGTCGGAGGACTACATCCGTGCCGCGCCGGGTGGCACCGGCGACGTCAAGTGCGCCGGCAACTACGCGGCGAGCCTGCTGGCCCAGGAGCAGGCGATCGACGCCGGCTGCGACCAGGTCGTCTGGCTGGACGCGGTGGAGAAGCGCTACGTCGAGGAGATGGGCGGGATGAACCTGTTCTTCGTCCTCGGCTCCGGGGACGACGCCGAGCTGGTCACGCCCGAGCTCACCGGCACGCTGCTGCCCGGCATCACCCGCGACTCGCTGATCACCGTCGCCCGCGAGATGGGGCACCGGGTCACCGAGCGGAAGTTCAGCGTGGAGGAGTGGCGCTCCGGCGTGGCCGACGGCACGGTCACCGAGACCTTCGCCTGCGGCACCGCGGCGGTCATCACCCCGGTCGGCGAGGTCAAGGCGCGCACCGGCGACTTCACCGTCGGCGACGGGGAGCCCGGGCCGCTGACCATGCGGCTGCGCGGGCACCTGCTCGACATCCAGCACGGCCGGGTGCCCGACACCCACGGCTGGCTGCACCGGGTCGCCTGAGCGACCGGACGCATCGACGTGCGCCGGTGGCGGGGGCTGGAGTCGACCCCCGGGGACCTGGGCCGCACGGTGGTCACCGTCGGCATGTACGACGGCGTCCACCGCGGACACCAGGAGCTGATCGGCACCGCCGTGGCGCGGGCCCGCGCGCTGGGGCGGCCGTGCCTGCTGCTCACCTTCGACCCGCACCCCTCCGAGGTGGTGCGGCCGGGGTCGCACCCGGCGATCCTCACCTCGCTGGACCGCAAGGCCGAGCTGGTCGCCGAGCTCGGCGTGGACGAGATGTGCGTCCTGCCGTTCACGCCGGAGTTCATGCGGCTCTCGCCCGAGACGTTCACCCACACCGTGCTCGTCGAGCACCTGCACGCCGCCACGGTCGTGGTGGGGGAGAACTTCACCTACGGTCACCGCGCGGCCGGCAACGTCACCACGCTGGCGGCCGAGGGGCGCCGGTTCGGCTTCACCGTCGAGCCGGTGCCGCTGGCCGGGGACTCCTCGGCGGACGGCGAGATCACCATCTCGTCGACCTACGTGCGGGCGTGCGTCGCGGCCGGCGACATGGTCTCAGCGGCGCGGGCGCTGGGCCGGCCGCACCGCATCGAGGGCGTCGTCGTCCGCGGTGACCGGCGCGGCCGGGAACTGGGCTACCCGACGGCGAACGTGGAGTCCCCGCCGTTCACCGCCATCCCGGCCGACGGCGTCTACGCCGGTGGTCTGGTCATCCGCGATCCCCGCACCGGGGTCAGCGTGAGCACCTCACCGGCGGCGATCTCGGTCGGCACGAACCCCACGTTCCAGGGCACCCGGCGCACGGTGGAGGCGTACCTGCTCGACTTCGACGGCGACCTCTACGGCGAGCACGTCGGCGTGGAGTTCGTGCAGCGGCTGCGCCCGATGGCCGCGTTCACCGGCGTCGAGGACCTGATCGCGGCGATGGACCGCGACGTCGCCGAGACGCGCGAGGTCCTCGACCTCCCGCCCGCCTCGTCGTCCTGACCCGAGCAGCGGAGGCGGCGGCGCCGCGGCAGTCGGGGACGGGAGCCGGCCGGGGTGGTCCGGTCGCGGGGGTCCGGCGGCCCCGTCCCGGGCACCGCCCCGAGCCTGCGAGGGGCGGGGGGGCGGGGTCCTCGTACCGGCCGGGACACGGGCAGCGGCTCAGCGCCGCGGGGGCACGGCACCTGGCCGCGGTCGTCGTCCGGTAGGACGACCACGTCACCGCGGTGTCGGGCGGAGGCCGACAGGGTCACTGGTAGCCTGACGGGTGGTCGGTCGACCCGACCTGTGTGCAGCCTGCCCTCGTGACAGAGACCGGGGGCCACACGTGACCTGCCCCGGAGGCGATCCATGGCGCTCGACAGCGCGACGAAGCAGCAGATCATGACCGAGTACGCGACGGTCGAGAAGGACACCGGCTCGCCCGAGGTGCAGGTCGCGATGCTGACCCGCCGGATCAGCGACCTGACCGAGCACCTCAAGCAGCACAAGCACGACCACCACAGCCGGCGGGGGCTGCTCCTGCTGGTCGGTCGTCGCCGCCGGCTGCTGAACTACCTGGCCAAGACCGACATCAACCGGTACCGGTCGCTCATCGAGCGGCTCGGCCTGCGCCGGTGAGCCAGAGGGGACCGTCCCGGCCGGGACGGTCCCCTCTCTCGTGCGGCACCCGCCGCACGGGACCCAGGCCCCGCGCCGGAGGCCCGACGCTGGTCGGTCCTCGGTAGTGGCCCCCGGGCACGCCCCTCCGGAGGAGGGGGATCGTCTCCCGTGGGCTTCGATCGAAGACCGGTCACCCCGGCGCAGTCAGGCGCGAGGCCACAAGAGGACGTCGCCGCATGCGACGTAGGAAGAGGACACCGTGTCCGCACCCACCACCCAGCACAGCACCGCCGCCGCGGAGTTCGACCCCGAGGACGGGGTCACCACCGCCACCGCGGTCATCGACAACGGCAGCTTCGGCAGCCGCAGCGTCACCTTCGAGACCGGCCGGCTGGCCAAGCAGGCCGCCGGCTCCGTCGTCGTCACCATGGGCGACACCATGCTGCTGTCGGCCACCACGGCCGGCCGCCAGCCCAAGGAGCACTTCGACTTCTTCCCGCTGACGGTCGACGTCGAGGAGCGCATGTACGCCGCCGGGCGCATCCCCGGCTCGTTCTTCCGCCGTGAGGGCCGGCCCTCGGAGGACGCGATCCTCACCTGCCGGCTGATCGACCGCCCGCTGCGCCCGACCTTCGCCAAGGGCCTGCGCAACGAGGTCCAGGTCGTCATCACCGTCCTGTCCCTGGACCCCGACCACCTCTACGACGTGCTGGCCATCAACGGCGCGTCGGCGTCGACCCAGCTCTCGGGCCTGCCCTTCTCCGGCCCGGTCGGCGGCACCCGCGTCGCGCTGGTCAACGGCCAGTGGGTGGGTTTCCCGACCCACGCCGAGCTCGAGGACGCCGTCTTCGACATGGTCGTGGCCGGCCGCGTCCTCTCGGACGGCGACGTCGCAATCATGATGGTCGAGGCCGAGGCCACCGAGAAGACGATCGAGTTGGTCGCCGGGGGCGCCACCGCGCCGACCGAGGAGGTCGTCGCCCAGGGGCTCGAGGCCGCCAAGCCCTTCATCAAGGCGCTGTGCGAGGCGCAGTCGGCCCTGGCCGAGAAGGCCGCCAAGCCGGTCGCGGACTTCCCGCGCTTCCTGGACTACCAGGACGACGTCTACGCCGCCGTCGAGGCGCAGGCCGGCGCGCGGCTGGCCGAGGTCCAGGCCATCGCCGGCAAGCAGGAGCGCAACGACGCCACCGACGCGCTGAAGGACGAGACCGTCGCCGCGCTCGCGGGCCAGTTCGAGGGTCGCGAGAAGGAGGTCTCCGCCGCCTTCCGCGCCGTCACCAAGAAGGTCGTCCGGCAGCGGATCCTGCGGGACAAGGTCCGCATCGACGGCCGTGGCCTCACCGACATCCGCCCGCTCTCGGCCGAGGTCGAGGTCCTCCCGCGGGTGCACGGCTCGGCGCTGTTCGAGCGCGGCGAGACCCAGATCCTGGGCGTCACCACGCTGAACATGCTCCGCATGGAGCAGCAGCTGGACACGCTGTCGCCGGTGAACCGCAAGCGCTACATGCACAACTACAACTTCCCGCCGTACTCCACCGGTGAGACCGGTCGCGTGGGCTCGCCCAAGCGCCGCGAGATCGGCCACGGCGCGCTGGCCGAGCGGGCGCTGCTGCCGGTGCTGCCCGACCGCGAGGAGTTCCCCTACGCGATCCGGCAGGTGTCCGAGGCGCTGGGCTCCAACGGCTCGACGTCCATGGGGTCGGTCTGCGCCTCGACCCTGGCGCTGCTCAACGCCGGTGTGCCGCTGAAGGCGCCGGTCGCCGGCATCGCCATGGGCCTGGTCTCCGACGAGGTCGACGGCAAGACCGAGTACGTCGCGCTGACCGACATCCTCGGTGCCGAGGACGCGTTCGGTGACATGGACTTCAAGGTCGCCGGCACGCGTGACTTCGTCACCGCGCTGCAGCTGGACACCAAGCTCGACGGCATCCCGTCCGACGTGCTGGCCCAGGCGCTGACCCAGGCCCGCGCCGCCCGGCTGCACATCCTCGACGTGATGAACGAGGCCATCGACGCCCCGGACGAGATGAGCCCGTACGCCCCGCGGGTCACCACGGTGCGCATCCCGGTCGACAAGATCGGCGCGGTCATCGGCCCCAAGGGCCAGATGATCAACGCGATCCAGGACGAGACCGGCGCGGACATCACCATCGAGGACGACGGCACGATCTACGTCGGCGCCTCCGACGGACCCTCGGCCCAGGCCGCGGTGGACCGGATCAACGCCATCGCCAACCCGCAGATGCCCAAGGTCGGCGAGCGCTTCCTCGGCACGGTCGTCAAGACCACGCCGTTCGGCGCCTTCGTCTCCCTGCTCCCGGGCAAGGACGGCCTGGTCCACATCAGCAAGCTGGGCGGCGGCAAGCGCATCGGCAAGGTCGAGGACGTCGTCAACGTCGGCGACAAGCTGCAGGTCGAGATCACCGACATCGACGCCCGCGGCAAGATCAGCCTCGTCCCGGTCGCGGCCGAGGGTGACGGCGCCGGCGAGACGCCGCCGGCGGGCGACGCCGAGACCGCCGCGCCCGCGGAGGCATGACCACGGGTACGGAGCAGGCTCTGACCGGGGCCGGGACGGGTACCGCACCCGTCCCGGCCCCGGCCGGTGTGGGGGAGACGGTCGTCCTCGACGTCGACGAGGTCGGCGGCCGCGTCGAGCGCACCGAGCTGCCCGGTGGCCTGCGGGTGCTGACCGAGACCATGCCCGGCGTGCTGTCGGCGACCGTCGGCATCTGGGTCGGCGTCGGCTCCCGGGACGAGACCGACGCGGTGGCCGGCGCCTCGCACTTCCTCGAGCACCTGCTGTTCAAGGGGACCGGCAGCCGCAGCGCGCTGGAGATCGCGACGGCCATGGACGCCGTCGGCGGTGAGATGAACGCCTTCACCGCCAAGGAGCACACCTGCTACTACGCCAACGTGCTCGCCAGCGACCTGCCGTTGGCGGTCACCCTGCTCGGCGACCTGGTCACCGATGCGCTCAACACCGCCGCGGACCTGGAGAGCGAGCGGACGGTGGTGCTCGAGGAGATCGCCATGCGCGACGACGAGCCCTCCGACCTCGTGCACGACCTGTTCGCCGAGACCCTGTTCGGCGACACCGCGCTGGGCCGGTCGGTGCTCGGCACCGTGGACTCCATCGAGGGCCTGACCCGGGACGACGTCGACGGCTGGTACCGCCGGCGCTACACCGTGCCGTCCATCGTGGTCACCGCCGCCGGCCGGGTGGAGCACCAGCAGGTGCTCGACCTGGTCACCGCCGCCTTCGGCTACCGGCTGTCCGGGCCGGCGCGTCCGGCCCCGCTGCGGCGGGGTGAGGAGGGCGTGTCGACCGCACCCGCCCGTCGGACCGGCCTGATCCGGCGGCGAACGGAGCAGACGCACCTGCTGCTGGGCTCGGTGGGCCTGGGCCGGCTCGACGAGCGGCGGTACGCGGCGGCGGTCATGGAGACCGCGGTCGGCGGCGGCATGAGCTCGCGGCTTTTCCAGGAGATCCGGGAGAAGCGGGGACTGGTCTACAGCGTGGGGTCGGCGCTGTCGCACTATGCGGGGACCGGGTCGTTCTCGGTCTACGCGGGCTGCTCGCCCAAGCGGGTGCCCGAGGTGCTGCGGTTGGTCCGCGAGGAGCTCGCCCGCGTCGCCGCCCACGGACTGACCGCCGAGGAGGTCGCCCGCGGGCAGGGGCAGCTCAAGGGCGGCCTGGTCCTGGGGCTCGAGGACACCGGCTCCCGGATGAGCCGGCTGGGCAAGAGCGAGCTGTCCTACGGCGAGTACCTGCCGGTGCGCGAGGTGCTCGCCCGGCTGGACGGCGTGGACGAGCGGCAGGTCCGGGCGGTCGCCGCCGACCTGCTCACCCGCGACACCTGTCTGGCCGTCGTGGGTCCCTACCGCGAGTCGGAGCTCGACCGGCTCTGATGGCCCCCCGGAACCCGGTCCTCGCCGTCCACGGCGCCCTCTCGCGCGGCGTGTTCGCCGTTGTGGTCCTGGTCTCACTCGCCGTGCTGTTCGCCCCCGCGGACGACGTCCCCGCGTCGCCGCCGGGGGTGGACAAGCTGGTGCACCTGCTGCTCTTCGCCGCCCTCGCGGTGAGCGGCAGGTGGGCCGGCGTGCGGGCCGGCACCCTCGCCGGCCTCCTGCTCGTGTACGCCGCGGTCAGCGAGGTGGTCCAGGGGGTCTCGGCGCTGGAGCGGTCGGCGTCGGTCGCCGACTGGGCCGCCGACGCGTTGGGCGTCCTCGCCGGTCTGCTCGGATGGGCTTGGGCCGGACGGCGCACCCGCGCCTGACCGGGGGCTGTCTTGCATCGCGGGCCGGTGCCGGGAGACTGACCGGGTGACCACGAGCTCCGCCGTCCCTGACCAGCACGGATTCACCGCCCCCGCCGGCGAGGCCCACCTCCTCCCCGTGGGCGTCCTGGGTGCCCGCGGGCGGATGGGGACCGAGGTGGTGAAGGCGGTCAACGCCGCCGAGGACCTCGAGCTCGTCGCGATGGTCGACGCGGGGGACTGGTTGTTCGACGTCGCGAACGCCGGCGCGCAGGTCGTCGTCGACTTCACCCGGCCGGACGTCGTGATGGACAACATCCGCTTCTGCATCGACAACAACATCCACTGCGTGGTCGGGACGACCGGGTTCGACGAGGAGCGGCTCGCCACCGTCGCGGAGTGGCTCGAGCCCAAGCCCGACGTGGGCGTGGTCATCGCCCCGAACTTCGGCATCGGCGCCGTGCTGCTCATGAAGTTCGCCCAGGAGGCGGCGCGCTTCTTCCCGTCCACGGAGATCGTCGAGCTGCACCACCCCAACAAGGTCGACGCGCCCTCGGGCACGGCGGTGCGGACGGCTCGCCTCGTCGCTGCCGCCCGCCGGGCGGCCGGGCTCCCGCGCTCGCCCGACGCCACCACCGACGCCCTCCCCGGTGCCCGGGGCGCCGACGTCGAGGGGGTGTCCGTGCACGCGGTCCGGCTGACCGGTCTGGTCGCGCACCAGGAGGTGCTCATGGGGGCCGCGGGGGAGACCCTGACCCTCCGGCACGACTCCTACGACCGGGCGTCGTTCATGCCGGGCGTCCTCCTGGCCGTCCGGGAGATCAGCCGGCGTCCCGGTCTGACGGTGGGGATCGAGTCCTTCCTGGGCCTCTGACGGAGGCCCCGCTGCCCCTGCCTCACAGGCTCGCGGCGGGCGCTGCCACGGGGCCGTCCGCCCTCTCCGCCCCCGCGGCTCAGGGCGGGCCCCCGGGGCGGGGCCGGGTGTGACGGGGGACGCCCTCCACCGACTTGCGCGCCCCGCCCGGACGTCGTGTATGGTTCTCTACGCGCCGGACGGGCCCGGGAGGGCCGCGGAGGAGCACCCCCCGGGTGCAGGATTCCGAAGACGGCGTACAGTGGGACAAGCCGCCAGAGACGAAGCCCGAGAGGGTCGAGTCGCTGTGCGTCCGCTCCTTGAGAACTCAACAGCGTGCCGAAAGTCAGTGCCAAGTAACAGACCCCTTTGTGGGTTTCTTTGGGTTGATGGATGTCGCGAGTGTCA
>NZ_JBJGYN010000083.1:0-14102 GCF_054050015.1 Geodermatophilus sp. SYSU D01176
GCGGGGCCCCCCCCCCCCCCGCGGCCGCCGCCCGCCGGCCCCCCCCCCCCCCCCCCCCCCCCCCCCCCCCCCCCCCCCCCCCCCCCCCCCCCCCCCCCCCCCCCCACCACCGGCTCGGGGACGGTCTCGACGACCGCAGGCGGCGCGGTGCGCAGCGGCACGCTCGTGCGCACCTCGGACGCCGGCGGCTCCGCGGGCGCCGGCACCGGCGGGGCGGCGGCGGTTACCGCGGAAACCGCCGGGACGACGAGCGCCGGCCGGGCCGGAGCCGCGGCCGGCACCGCTTCTACGGCGGCCGCCAGCCGGTCGAGCACCGCCTCGCGGTCGCGCAGCCAGGTCGGCAGCCAGACCCGCTCCACGGCGGGCCAGCCGAGCATCCCCGACAGCACCTCGACCGGCAGGCCGTCGCGGTCGCCGACCGTGCGCCGCCGGGCCCACGCCGGGCCGTCGAGCAGGACGGCCACCACCGGCTCGTCCGGCGTCTCCGCACGGGCGACGGAGAGGTCGACGCGGAACTCCGACAGGCCGACGTCGGTGCGCACGCTCAGGCCCCGGTCGCGCAGCGCCGCCGCGATCTCCTCGCGGTGCCGGTCCGGGACGGCGACCGGCCGGGCCTCCCGCGGCAGCGCGTCGGTGCCGAGGGCGGCCAGGTCGAGGTAGGCCCGCAGGTGCTTCACGCCGACCGACGACGTCTGCTCCGCGCGCAGCTGGGAGGGGTCGAACGAGGAGAAGACGACGACCTGCCGCCGGGCGCGGGTGACCGCGACGTTGAGCCGCCGCTCGCCGCCGACCCGGTTGAGCGGGCCGAAGTTCAGCGGCAGCACGCCGCGGTCGTCGACGCTGAACCCGGTGGAGAACAGGACGACGTCGCGCTCGTCGCCCTGCACGTTCTCCAGGTTCTTGACGAACAGGCCCTCGCCGTCGGTGCGGTCCAGCGCCTCTCCCAGCCGATCGTCGCCGGCGTCGCGCAGCAGGCCCTCGATGTAGGCCCGCTGCTGGGCGTTGAAGGTGACGACGCCGATCGAGGGGAGGCCGTCCGGCGAGGCGTCGAAGCGGCGGCGCACCTCCGCGACGACCGCCTTGGCCTCCATCGGGTTGGTGCGCAGCAGCCGGCCGGCGCCGGAGCGGTGGAAGGTGCCGTTGACCCGGACCAGCGAGATGCCGCGACCGTCGACGTCCGCCGAGGAGCGGCCGTGGGTCGGCGCGGGGAACGACGAGAGCCGGTTGTCGTAGTAGGTGGCGTTGCTGAACGCGATGAGCGACTCGTCCTGGCTGCGGTAGTGCCAGGACAGCCACTGCCGCGGCACCCGGGCCTGCACGCACTCGGAGAGGATCGACTCCTCGTCCTCGACCGAGGTGCCCAGCAGCTCGACCGCGTCGTCCTCGGCGACCCCGTAGGTCGGCTCGGCGATCGTCGTCGGCGGCATCTGCCGGCTGTCGCCGACGACCACGGCCGCCGTCGCGCGGCCCAGCGCGCCGACCGCGTCGGCCACCCGGATCTGCGAGGCCTCGTCGAACACCACCAGGTCGAACAGGCCGGCCTCGGCGGGGAAGAACCGGGCCACCGAGTCGGGGCTGACCAGCACGCACGGCAGCACGGTCGTGATGAGCCGGCCGTACCGGGCCAGGAGCGCGCGCACGCCCAGCCCGCCGCGGGCCCGGGCCAGCTCCCGCTGCAGGGCGCCGACCTCCCCGTCGCCGGTCGCGGCGTCGAAGGGCCGCGCGGCGAGCACCGACGCGGGCAGCGCCGAGCGCAGGTGCGCCCGCGCGGCCCGGGAGGCGGCGGTGAAGCGGGTGATGGCCCGCTCGTGCACCTCGGGGTCGAAGTCGTCGAGCCCGGCGGCGTCGCGGCGCTCGGCGACCGAGGCCCGTGCTAGGCCCCGCTCGAAGGCGCGGACGGCGTCCTCGGCGGGCAGCTCGCCGGTGACCAGCAGCGCCCGCGCCTCGTGCAGGCCGGCGGCGCGCAGCGGCTCGAGGGTGTCGACCAGGTCGGCCCACCGGCGCAGCGACATCAGCCCGGTGTGCTCGACCCCGCGCTCGGGCCGGGTCATCTGCCAGCGCAGCACCAGGCCGTCGTCCCCGGCCCAGTCGGCCAGCCGCCGCGGGTTGCTGCGGCACACCCGCAGCAGCGCGGTGACGGCGTCCCGGAGCCGGGCGACGGCGGCGCCGGCGGCCGGGTCGGGACCCTCGCCCTGCACCACCCAGCGGCGCAGCGCGACCGCGACGTCGCTGGCGCTGTCGGTGGACCTGCCGGCCCGTTCCAGCCACTCGACCTGCCCGACGAGCAGCTCCGGGTCGGCCAGCGGGTTCCACGTCGGGGGCACCACCAGGCCCGGGATGACCGAGGCGCGGGCGACGATGCCGTGCGCGGCGGTCTGCAGCCGCCACAGCTGCGCGACGAGCTCGGGGACGTCGCCCAGCCGGACCTTCACGCCCGGCCGCAGCACCGGCGCCAGCTCGGCGCGGACGTCGGCGAGCCCGTTCCGGCGGGCCATCCACCGGCCGGCCTGCGCGGTCTGCGCGGCGACGTACAGGTCGGCCAGCGGCAGCTCCAGCGCGGCGGGGGTGGCGAGCTCCAGCCCCGGGTGGGCGGTGCTGCTGAACGCGGCGACCTCGCCCAGCACGGTCGTCGTCGCCACGTTCCAGCGCTCGGTCGGCACCTCGTCGAGGACGTCGAGCGTCGTCGCCGGGCCGCAGAGCAGGTGGGCCAGGGCGTCGAGGTCCGCGGGCGTGCGGACCTCCCGCAGCACGCGGGCCAGGTGCGGCTCCGTGGGCAGGTCGCGGACGGCCCGGTCGACGGCGGCCGCGGCCTGCTGGGCGGCCAGCAGGTCGACCCGCGCGGTGTCCACGAACGCCCAGGCGTGCCGCGGCGAGGGGCGCACCAGGTCGGCGATGTCGGGCAGCAGCGCCAGCGCGCGGCGCACCGCGGTGAGCGTCTCCGGCGACGCGGCGGCGACGAACGCGGGGGAGACCGGTAGCGTCGGGTCGCCCTCGCGCACGGCCAGCACCGCGGTCCGGGCGGTGTAGTACGACAGCCCGGCGGCGTTCTCGGAGTGCAGCCGGCCGGCGTAGCGGGCCAGCGTGCGGCGGGCCGAGCGGAGGTCCTCGCCGCCGGCCTCCCTCCCCTCGTCCGCGGTCCCCGCGGGGTGCACGGCGACGGCGTGCTCCAGCGCCGCCCGGACCTGGGCGCGGACCACCGATGCCTTGGCGCCCCGGTCGTGCAGGTCGAGGGCGAACGGGCCCATGCCGACGGCCTCGAGCCGCCGCGCGACGACGTCCAGCGCCGCCCGCTTCTCCGCGACGAACAGCACCCGCTTGCCGTCGGCGACCGCGCGGGTGAGCAGGTTGGTGATGGTCTGCGACTTGCCGGTGCCGGGCGGGCCCTCGAGCACGAAGGTGCGCCCGGCGGCGGCCTCGGCGACCGCGCGCAGCTGGGAGGCGTCGGCGGGCACCGGGCACGCCGCGGCCAGCTCGTCGAGGTCGGTGGCGCCGGCGGTGTCGGGAGCCGGGTCGGCGAAGGCCTCGGTCGGCCGGTGCACGAGGTGGTGCACCAGCGGGTTGGCGGTCAGGTCGGCCCAGTGCTCGTCGAGGTCCTTCCAGAGCCGGTACTTGGCGAACTGGAGGACGGCGAGGTCGGCGGTGGCCTCGACGCGGTGGGGGAGGCCGCCGTCGGCCAGCGCCCGGCGCACTGCCTGCAGCGCCCGGTCGAGGTCGATGCCGGCGCCGGTCCCCTCGTCGACGGCAGGGCCGGGTTCGGTGAGCCCGGGGACGGACAGGCCGTGCACCTGCCGCAGCTTCTCCAGCAGGCAGTGGTTCGGCGTGCTGGAGCCGGTGTCGTCCAGCGCCAGCGTGTAGACGCCGTTGCGGCTGGTCGGGGTGAGGGTGACCGGCACCAGCACCAGCGGGGAGCGCAGCGGCCGGCCGTCGAGCTCCCACACCAGGCTGCCCAGGGCCAGGTAGAGGTTGTTGGCGCCGGTCTCCTCGCGCACCGTCTTGGCCTTGTGGGCGAGGTTGCGCAGCCGCGGCAGGTAGCCGCCCTCGGTGACCTCCGCGTGCACCGCGCGCCGCTCGGCGAGCGCGGCGGCCAGCTGCGCGGCGGGCAGGTCGCGCGCCGAGGACAGGCCCCGCTCGCGGTGCACGGCGGCGATCCGGTCGCTCGGCAGCAGCTGGACGGCGGTGCCCGCGTGCAGCAGGTCCGCGAGCAGGGGCAGCTGCGTCGCGGGGACGGTCAGTGGCAGCCCGGCCCGCTCGCTGTAGTTGATCAGCCGGTTGCGCAGCGACAGGTCCAACAGGCTGTTCTTCCACTGCTGCACGCGGGCCGGGACCTCCGCGCGGCCCGGTGTCGCAGGCGCCGGCGTCCGCTCCGCCGGGCGCGCCGCGGCGCTGTGCACGGCCGGGCGGTACTCGACCACCTGCACCACGCCGTCCCGGCCGCGGGTGCGGGCCGGCAGCGGCACGATGCCGTCGCGGCGAGCCCGGTGGACGTCGGTGACGCCGAGGACGCGGTCGAGGTCCGCGGCCCCGGCCAGCCAGGCGCTGTAGGCCGGGCCGTGCAGGTCGGCGTCGGCGGAGCCGCGGCTGGTGAGCAGCGTGGTCTCGACCAGCCGGATCAGCCCCAGGTCGACGAGGTCGACCAGCGGGGCGACGTCGGTGGTGGCGACGCTCTCGGCGCTGCGCTCCTCGCGCCAGTAGCCCAGGAAGGCGTGCCCTTCGGCGACCCACAGCAGCGGCCGGATGCCCGCCTGTTCCAGGGCGGCGGCGAGCGTGACGACGGTGTCCAGGCAGGTGCCGACCCGCCCGTCGAGGACGTCGCCGGGGGTGCGCACCTTCTGGCCGACGTCGGCCCAGCCGGCCGGCGGCTCGGTGGAGCGGATGGCCCGGCGCTGCATCGCCTCGGTCAGCGCGGCGACGATCTCGTCGACCCGCTCCGGTCCGGACTGGTAGCCCTGCACCGAGCCGCTGCCGGTGCGCTGCTCGAGCAGGTCGGCGGCCTCGCCGATGAGCGCGGTCACGCTCGGGTGGTGGGGCAGGACGTGGGCGGCGAGCAGCTCCAGCGCCAGTGGCACGGGGGCGGCCAGCCACTGGTTGGCGGCCAGCACCTGCACCGGGACGGCGGTGCCGCCGACGTCCTCGCCGTCCACCAGCAGGTCGATCTCGATGGAGCCGGGCCGCTGCTCCTCGATCTGCAGCATCGCGGCGGGGTCCATGACCAGGCCGACGTCGCTGAGCACGGTGGTCTGCCCGGCGTCGAGGTCGACGAGCACCTCGACGGGACTGCCGATGGGGCCCTCGGCGTCGCGGACGCCGAGCCGCACGGTCGCCCCGCGCACCGCCGCGCCGTGGTTGGTGAACGCCAGGCGGGAGACGACCGGGACGCGGTTGTGCGCCAGCGCGTAGCTGAGCACCGGCGTCGAGGTCGCCTGGATCGCCACGGCCGGCCGGGTGCTCGATGCGGAGGTCCGGACGGACGTGGTGCTCATGGCGTCCTGTCTACCGGTCCGGACGGAACGGTCCCCTCAGGCCGTCGAGGCGTCTGGGGCCGCTGCGACGAGTGGGGCGCGACTGACTCCGGATCCGGTCCGAGGCCCCTGCGGACGGTCACGACGCCACGTCCGGGCGCCGATGAGGGCCGGCCGCGACCCCCCGCTTGCCCGGCGTCCGGAGGTGCTCCAGGTTGCTGGTATGGCAGGTGTGCAGCGTCGGGAGTCAGGGCTGGTCGTCGAGGAGCGCGGGCACGTGCGCGTGCTCATCCTGGACCGGCCGGAGCGCCGTAACGCGCTGTCGAGCGCGCTGCAGGCCGACCTGGTCGAGGAGCTGCTGCGCTGCGGGGAGGACGGCGACGTGCGCGCCGTCGTTCTCGCGGCCCACGGGCCGGCCTTCTGCGCCGGGTTCGACCTCGACGAGATCCGCGAGCAGGACCGCCGCGGGGAGCGGTTCCGCCCGCCGATGGACCGGCCCACCCGCGCGCTGTTCGAGGTGGTGACCGAGGTGCCGGTGCCGGTGGTCGCCGCGATCGCCGGTGCCGCGGTGGCCGGCGGGTTCGAGCTGGCGCTGGCCTGCGACCTGCGGGTGGCCGCGCCCGGCGTCCGCATGGGGCTGCCCGAGGCGAAGATCGGGATGGGCGCCAACTTCGGCTCCGTCGTCCTGCCCAAGCGCATCCCCATGGGCATCGCCCTCGAGCTGCTCTACACCGGCGAGTACGTGACCAGCGAGGTCGCCGAGCGGTGGGGCCTGGTCAACCGCCTGGTGCCGGCGGACGACGTGCTGCCCACGGCGCTGGGCCTGGCCGAGGCGATCGCGGCCAACGCCCCGCTCTCGGTGCGCCGGATGAAGGCGACCGCGATCAAGGGCCTGGAGCTGCCGCTGTGGCAGGCGCTGCGGCTGGACGTCGGCCCCAACCCGTACCTGTCCGAGGACCGCAGGGAGGGCATCGCCGCGCAGCGCGAGAAGCGCCCCCCGCGGTGGACCGGGCGCTGACCTGCGCTCCGCGCGATCCGCCTCGCCCCGCATCTGGGGCAGGGGTGGAGCTCCTCGGAGGGGTGGGACCGCTGGGGCGGGAGGCGCGGTCGGGACCGTCCGTGCCCGCATCGACGCACGCCGGCCTCGAGAGCGGCGGGGAGGGTGCCGAGTCTCTGCGGGACCACCGATGCCGTCCGCACCACGGGAGCGACCATGACCACCTCCGACCCCGGCACCACCCCCACCGGCCCGCAGCCCGACCCGGCCCAGCAGCCGCCGGGTCCGTGGGCCCCGCCGCAGCAGTCCGGCGCCTGGGCCCCGCCGCAGCAGCCGTCCGCCACGGCGGGCGGGCTCAAGAAGTGGCTGCGGGTCGGCGTGCCGGTCGCCGTGGTCGGCGTCGTCGGCCTGGGCGGCTTCCTCGGCTTCGCCGAGCCCGAGCTGGGCGACTGCGTGCAGATGCAGGGGGAGACCAGCTTCGACGTCGTCGACTGCGGGTCCGACGAGGCCGAGTACCGCATCGTCGGCATCGAGGACGAGGAGCAGAACCACCCGGACTTCATGGCCGACCCCGACACCTGCCTCGACTTCCCCTCGACCGAGGTCGCGTTGTGGATCGGGGAGCTGGAGACCGAGCCCGGCACCGTCTACTGCGCCGAGCCGACCGGGACCGACGGCCGGTAGGCCCCTCTCGCGCGACCTCCGCCCCTGCGTCCTCCTGGGAGCAGGGGCGGAGGTCGCGCGGGGACCTGCCCGGTGGGGGAGGGCCGGTGCTTGCCCGCGGCCGCGCGCCCCGCCCGGCCGTCCCACCACGCGGGCCGCTCAGCTGCCGAAGCGCTGCTCCAGGTCCTGCACCTCGGGCAGCCCGATGAGGTCGGTGAACTCCTCGA
The DNA here is from genome assembly GCF_054050015.1 of Geodermatophilus sp. SYSU D01176. Classification (NCBI taxonomy): domain Bacteria; kingdom Bacillati; phylum Actinomycetota; class Actinomycetes; order Geodermatophilales; family Geodermatophilaceae; genus Geodermatophilus; species Geodermatophilus sp. SYSU D01176. The sequence continues at coordinate 7,347 of NZ_JBJGYN010000083.1, forward strand.
ACGACGGCAGCCCGTCGAGCGAGGGGGTGCCGTCGCGGCGGAGCGTCGCGAGCAGCGAGCGGATCCCGGCCGTGGCGGCCAGCAGGGTGCCGATCGGGTAGATCACCAGCGCGAAGCCGAGCTCGGTCATCCGCGCCAGGGACACCGGCGGCGTGCGCCCACCCTCGGCCCAGTTGAAGACCAGGGGCGCGACGCCGGCGAGCTCGCCGGCGATCCGCCCGACGTCGGCCTCGCTCGTGGGCGCCTCCACGAACAGCAGGTCCGCGCCGGCCTCGGCGTAGGCGCGGGCCCGCTGCAGCGCGTCGTCCACCCCGCTGACCGCCACCGCGTCGGTGCGCGCGATGAGCACCAGGTCGGGGTCGCGGCGGGCGGCCGCGGCGGCGCGGACCTTGCCGACCATCTCGTCGGTGCCGATCAGCGCCTTGCCGCTCATGTGCCCGCACTTCTTGGGCATGACCTGGTCCTCGAGCTGGATGCCGGCGACCCCGGCCTGCTCGTACAGCTGCACGGTGCGCACCACGTTGAGCGCGTTGCCGTACCCGGTGTCGGCGTCGGCGATGACCGGGACGTCGACCGCCGCGGCGATCCGGCGGGCGTTGTCGACCATCTCCGCGCCGCTGAGCAGCCCGACGTCGGGGCGGCCGATGAGCGAGGCCGTCGTCCCGAAGCCGGTCATGTAGACGGCGTCGAAGCCGGCCTGCTCCACCAGCCGGGCCGACAGCGCGTCGTAGGCACCCGGCGCCAGGAGCGGCTCGGGCGCGGCGAGCAGCTCCCGCAGCCGGGACCGCGGTGCGCGGCCGTCTCCCAGTAGGTCCCCCACGTCGGCCTCCTCGGTGGTGTGCAGCTGTGCGGACGTGCGCCGGACGGTCAGCGCGGGACGTCGACGCCGTCGCTCATGTGGACGACGACCCGGCCGAACCGCAGCCCCTCCAGGTCGTCGACGCAGGAGGAGTAGCGCTCGACGAGGTCCACCGGGTACCCGCAGGTCGCGACCTGGTCGGCCGGACGCGTGACCGTTGCGGAGACCATGACCTGTCCTCGTTCCTCGGAGGTCGGCCGGGCGATCCGGGCGGGGACTGCCGGTGTCAGGACGCCGATACGGCCAGTTGCATACAACGACCGACCGTGAGTGTCTCGGTGGCGACCAGTCTGCACCCGCCACCACGGGCACCGCAAGCCGCTCGACGAGCCGGAGTCGTCCGGATCCGCCCCTTGTGGCGCGACCGCGGTGGCCCTACGTTGCATGCAATCGTGTGGGAGGTGTGATCCGTGACACGACCTCTGACGTCCGCCGAACGGACGCTCGCGACCCTGCGCGACCTGATCATGGCCGGCGAGCTGGCCCCCGGGGGGCGCCTGGGTGAGGTCGAGCTCGCCGAGCGGCTGGGGGTCAGCCGGACACCGGTCCGCGAGGCCCTGTCCCGGTTGGCCGCCGAGGGGCTGGTCGAGATCGCGCCCAACCGCGGCGCGCGGGTGGCCACCTGGACCGTGGCCGAGCTCGAGGGCGTCTTCGACCTGCGGTCGGTCCTGGAGCCGCAGCTGACCGCGCACGCCGTCCCGAACGCCACGCCCGCCGACGTCGACGAGCTGGACGTCCTCGCGCAGCGCATGCACGAGGTCGGCACCCCCGGCCCGGAGCAGGACCTCGCCGCCCTCGTCCCGCTCAACCGCGCCTTCCACGACCGGCTCGTCGCCCTCGCCGCGCACCCCACGCTGGCCACCGCGCTGGCCGCGGCGATCCACCCGCCGATCGTGCGCCGCAACTTCCTCACCTACGACGAGGCGTCGCTGCGCCGCAGCCTGGCGCACCACAGCGAGATCGTCGCCGCCCTCCGTGCGGGGGACCCCGAGTGGGCCCGCGCCGTCATGACCTCGCACATCGCCAACGCCCGCGCCGTGATGGTGCGGGCCGCCCGGGTGCAGATGGCCGACCAGGTCGCCCGAGAAGAGGAGTCCGCATGAGTTACCGGCTCGGTGTCGACGTCGGCGGCACCTTCACCGACGTGCTGCTGGTCGACGAGGACAGCGGGGCCACCTGGCGGGCGAAGACCGCCTCGACACCGGCCGACCAGGCCGTCGGGGTGCTCACCGGGATCGGCCGGGTCTGCGCCGACGCGGGCATCGACATGAGCGAGGTCGCGCAGGTGCTGCACGGCACCACCGTCGCGACCAACGCCATCCTCGAGGGCAAGGGCGCCACCGTCGGGCTGGTGACGACGAAGGGCTTCGGGCAGGTCCTGCAGATCGCCCGGTCGTTCGTCCCCGGCGGACTGGCCGGCTGGATCATCTGGCCCAAGCCGGAGCCGCTGGCCGACCTGGAGAACACCGTCGAGGTGGACGAGCGGATCGCCAGCGACGGCTCGGTGGTCCGCCCGCTCGACGAGGACGACGTCCGGCGGCAGCTGCAGGGGCTGGCCGGACGCGGCGTGCAGGCCCTGGCCGTCTCGCTGATCAACTCCTTCGCCGACCCCGCACACGAGCGACGGATCGCCGAGCTCGCCGCGGAGGTGCTGCCCGGCGTCCCGGTGTCGCTCTCCTCCGACGTGCTGCCCGAGCTGCGGGAGTACGAGCGGACGCTGACCACCGTCGCCAACGGTTACGTGCAGCCGCAGGTCAAGAAGTACGTGCAGCACCTCTCCGACGGGCTGGCCTCCGGCGGGGTGACCGGTGAGCTGTCGATCCTGCGCAGCGACGGCGGGCTGCAGTCGGCCGGCGCCGCGGTCGCCGCCCCGGTGACCGTGCTGCTGTCCGGCCCGGCCGGCGGGGTCACCGGCGCGGTGTGGGTCGCCGAGCAGTGCGGCCACCGCGACCTGATCACCTTCGACATGGGTGGCACCTCCACCGACGTCGCGCTGGTCCGCGACCTCGACCCGCGCATCGGCCGGGAGACCAAGGTCGGCGACCTGTCGGTGCGGGCCTCGAGCGTCGACGTCCGGACGGTCGGCGCCGGCGGCGGCTCGATCGCGCACGTGCCGGAGCTGACCCGGGCGCTGCGGGTCGGCCCGCAGTCCGCGGGCGCCGACCCGGGCCCGGCCGCCTACGGCAAGGGCGGGGTGGAGCCGACGGTCACCGACGCCAACGTCGTCCTCGGCTACCTGCCCTCGTCGCTGGCCGGCGGGGAGATCACCCTGGACGTCGAGGCCTCGCGGGCCGCGGTGAGCAAGGTGGCCGAGGCGATGGGCCTGGAGTCCCCGGAGGCCGCCGCCGCCGGGATCGTCGACATCGTCAACGAGAACATGCTCGGCGGGCTGCGGCTGGTCTCGGTGCAGCAGGGCTACGACCCCCGCGACTTCGCCCTCGTCGCCTTCGGCGGCGCCGGCCCGCTGCACGCCAACGCCCTCGGGAAGCTGACCGGCGCGTGGCCGGTGATCATCCCGCCGGGGCCCGGGCTGCTGTGCGCGCTCGGCGACGCGACCACCAGCCGGCGCGACGAGTCGGCCCGCACGGTGCTGCGCCGGTTCGGCCAGCTGACCGGCGCCGAGCTGGCGCAGATCCTGCGCGAGCTGGCCGACGAGGCCGGCGAGCGGCTGGCCGCCCAGGGCCTGCCGCGGGAGGAGCAGACGGTCGGCTACCAGGTCGACGTCCGCTACCACGGCCAGGGCTTCGAGATCCCGGTCGCCGTCGACCCCGCGTGGCTCGACGGTGGGGACGCCCTGACGGAGCTGGGGGAGGCGTTCGACGCCGAGCACGACCGGCTCTTCTCCTTCCTCCTCTCCGTCGACCACGAGCTGGTCAACGCCCGCGCCACCGTCACCGGCCCGCGACCGGACGTCGCGCCGGTGCACCTCGACCCGGGGGACGGCGACCCGAGGGCGGCCCGGGTCGCCGAGCACGCGATCCACGTCGGCGGGGAGCAGGTGGACGCAGCCGTCTACGACCGGGGGCGGCTGCGCGCGGGCGACGTCGTCCGCGGCCCCGCGATCGTCACCGAGATGGACTCCACGACGCTCGTCCTCCCCGGGCACGTCGCGACCGTCCACCCCTCGGGTTCCCTGCTGATCACCCCGGTGGAGGGCTGACCCATGGCACGGATCATCGAGACCGCGACCGGCGCCGTCGACCGGGTCGACGTCGACCCGGTGACCCTCGACCTCATCGAGAACGGGCTGCGCAACGCCCGCTACGAGATGGACGAGGTGCTCTTCCGGACGGCGCTGTCGCCGGGCATCCGCGAGCAGCACGACGAGTTCCCGCTGATCGGCGACCCGAGCGGCAAGATGGTCGTCGGCCAGTTCGGCCTCTCCATCCCCGACTTCCTCGAGGGCTTCGACGACACCGTCGAGGAGGGCGACGTCCTGCTCACCAGCGACCCGTACGCGTGCGGGGCGGCGATCAGCCACGCCAACGACTGGCTGCTGGTCGTGCCCGTCTTCCACGAGGGCCGGGTCGTGGGCTGGGCGTCGATGTTCGGGCACATGTCCGACGTGGGCGGCAAGACGCCGTCGTCCATGCCCACCGACGCGCGCACCATCTACGAGGAGGGCGTGGTCATCCCGCCGTTCAAGCTCTACCGCAGGGGCGAGCTGAACGAGGACGCGCTGCGGATCATCCTCAACCAGGTCCGCATGCCCGACTGGAACCGGGCCGACCTCAACGGCCTGGTCGCCGCCTGCCGCACCGCCGGGCGCCGGGTGGTGGAGATGTGCCAGCGGTTCGGCACGGCGACCTACCTCTCGGCGCTGGATGCCCTGCTGCAGCGCAACCACGACGCCATGAAGGTGCTGCTGCAGACGGTGTTCGAGGAGGGGCGGACGCTGTCGTTCACCGACTACATCTGCGACGACGGCGTCGGCAACGGCCCCTACGAGCTGACGCTGTCCCTGACCCGCACCGGCGAGAAGGTCCACCTGGACTTCACCGGTTCCTCGCCGCAGGCGGCCGGGCCGATCAACTACTACATCAACGAGAACCTGACCCGGATGTTCTTCGGGATCTACATGATCACCGTCGCCGACCCGCAGATCCTCTGGAACGACGGGTTCTACCCCCTGATCGACGTCACGATCCCGGACGGCTCGTACTGGAAGCCGAAGCACCCGGCGGCGCTCAACGGGCGCAACCACGGCATCGGCCGGGTGTTCGACCTCTTCGGCGGGCTGCTGGGCCAGACCAACCCGGCGCTGCTCAACGCGGCCGGCTTCTCCTCCTCGCCGCACTTCATGTACTCCGGCCACTACTCGGGCGGCGAGCGGAAGGGCGAGTGGTTCCAGCTCTACTCGATCGGCTTCGGCGGCATCCCCGGCCGGCCGCTCGGCGACGGGCCGGACGGCCACTCGCTCTGGCCGTCGTTCGTGAACATCCCCTGCGAGTACCTCGAGTCCTACTACCCGCTGCGGATCGAGACGTGGCAGACCGTCCCCGACACCGGCGGCGCCGGCCTGCACCGGGGCGGGAACGGCGTCGACGTCGCCTACGTCTTCGGGGAGCCGGGGGAGATCGCCATCCACGACGACCGCTGGCTCACCTACCCGTGGGGCGTCAACGGCGGGCACCCCGGCGCCCGCGGGCGCAAGTGGATCGACCGGGCCGACGGCACCCGCGAGGTGCTGCCGTCGAAGTGCCACGGGGTGCCCGTCGCGCCGGGCGACGTCCTGCACTTCGTCACCTGGGGCGGCGGTGGGTGGGGCGACCCGCTGGAGCGGGACCCGGAGCTGGTGGCCCGGGAGGTGCGGCGGGGCCTGGTCACGGCCGGCGGTGCCCAGCGGTACGGCGTCTGCGTGACCGAGGACGGCGAGGTGGACGCCGAGGCCACCGCGACGCTGCGCGACCAGATGCGCGCCGACCGGCCCGGCGAGCTGCCGGTGTTCGACATGGGCCCGCCGGTCGAGGAGCTGCTGGCCCGCTGCGAGGAGGAGACCGGCCTGCCGGCGCCGCGGCGCCCGGTGTGGACGTCGGCGTGAGGTCGGTCGGTGTGCGTGAGATCTGCACACTCGTCACCTTCGGGGTCCTGATGGGCGCCAGTGTGCAGATCTCGCGGTCGGGGACACGGTGACCGTGCCGGAGCCGGCTCCGGGGCCGCACGGGTCGGCGTTCTCGGGTCGGGTCGGCTGGGGGGCGCGACCGGCGCTGCTGGTCATCGACCTGTGCCGGGCCTACACCGAGCCGGGCGGGCCCTTCGCCCTGCCCGACCCGGGTCCCGCGGTGGGGGCGACCGCCGAGCTGGTCGCGGCCGCCCGGGCCGGCCGGCACCCCGTGGTGTGGACGGCGGTCCGCTACGCCGCGGGCCTCGAGGACGGCGGGCTGTTCGTCCGCAAGGTGCCGGCGCTCGCCTGCTTCGTCGAGGACGCGCCGGGCGACTGGGGCGCGCTGACCCTGCCACCGGGACCCGGTGAGCCGGTCGTCGTCAAGCATTACGCCTCGGCCTTCTTCGGCACCTCGCTGGCCTCCACCCTGCACGCGGCCGGGATCGACACGGTCGTGGTCGCGGGCGTCTCGACGTCGGGCTGCGTGCGGGCCACCGCCATGGACGCGCTGAACTGCGGCTTCCGCCCGCAGGTGGTGCGTCAGGCCTGCGCGGACCGGACGCCGGCGCTGCACGACAGCAACCTCGCCGACCTCGACGCGAAGTACGCCGACGTCGTCGACCTGCCCGAGGCCCTCGCCCACCTGTAGACCGCGGGGGGGGGGGGGGGGGGGGGGGGGGGGGGGGGGGGGGGGGGGCGGCCCCCCCCCCCCCCCCCCCCCCCCCCCCCCGACCTCGCCGCCCTGGCCGCGGCCGAGCACGCCGTCCGCGGGAACCCCGGGGCGTGCGCCGCG
>NZ_JBJGYN010000084.1:0-13539 GCF_054050015.1 Geodermatophilus sp. SYSU D01176
CCCCCCCCCCCCCCCCCCCCCCCCCCCCCCCCCCCCCCCCCCCCCCCCCCCCCCCCCCCCCCCCCCCCCCCCCCCCCCCCCCCCCCCCCCCCCCCCCGCGGAGGCGACGACCGTCCCGCGCGACCAGCACGCGGGCGCCGCGCCCGCGGACGGTCAGGCGGTGGTGCGCACCGCGCCGTCCGGGCCGGCGAGGTGGACCGGGGCGGACGGCGTGAGGTCGTGCACCGCGGCCAGCCCGGCCTCCTCCACGGAGTCGGCGGCCGAGACGACGGCGGCCGCCTCCAGGCCCTCGACCCCGCTGGAGACGGCGGCGGCGACCGCGGCCTGCAGCGCGGAGAGCTGCAACGACGGCAGCGCGACGGTGGCGGCGAGGTAGGTGCGGCCGTCGGTGTCGCGGACCGCCGCACCCTCCGGGGCGCCGGTGCGGCCGCGCGCGGAGCGGGCCAGGGTGACGAGCTTGGCGTCCTCGGGGTCCAGGTCACTCACGGGCCGTCACCCTTCCACGGCGCCGGCGGGCTCCTCGACGCGGGTGGCGCCGGAGGCGGTGGCCCCCGAGGCCGTGGCCCCGTGTGCCTGCGGCTCCTCGCCCTCGACGGGCTCGGTCTCCTCGGGCACCCGGCAGACCAGGATGGTGTCGATCCGATTGCGCCGTCCGCCGGTGCTCTCGGCGACCAGCCGCAGCCCGGCGACCTCGGCCTGCGAGCCCTCGATCGGCACCATGCCCAGCTCGCGGGCGAGCAGCCCGCCGACGGTCTCGACGTCGTCGTCACGGGGGAGCTCGACGTCGAACAGGGTCGCGAGGTCCTCGACCGGCAGCCGGGCGGTGATCCGCACGGAGCCGTCGGACAGCTCCTCGACCGGCGGGCGCTGGAAGCGGTCGTGCTCGTCGGCGATCTCGCCGACGATCTCCTCGAGGATGTCCTCGATCGTCACCAGTCCGGCGAAGCCGCCGTACTCGTCGACGACGATGGCGATGTGGATGCGCTGGGCCTGCATGTCCCGCAGCAGCTCGTCCACCGGCTTGGACTCGGGCACGAACGACGGCGGGCGCATCAGCTCCTCGACCCGCACGTCGTTCCTGGCGTCCTGCCCGCCCTGGGTCCGGCGGACGAGGTCCTTGAGGTAGATGACCCCGACGACGTCGTCCACGTTCTCGCCGATGACGGGGATGCGGCTGAAGCCGCTGCGCAGGGCCAGCGCCAGGGCCTGCCGGAGGGACTTGTTCCGCTCGATCCAGACGACGTCGGTGCGCGGCACCATGACCTCGCGGGCGATGGTGTCGCCCAGCTCGAACACCGAGTGGATCATGTTGCGCTCGCCGGACTCGACGACGCCGCGCTCCTCGGCCATGTCGACCAGCTCGCGCAGCTCGACCTCGGAGGAGAACGGGCCGTCCCGGAAGCCCCGCCCGGGGGTGATCGCGTTGCCGACCAGGATGAGCAGCGTCGCGACCGGGCCGAGCACGCGACCCAGCAGCCGGACGACGCTGGCCCCGGCCAGCGCGGTCCCGTAGGCGTGCTGGCGTCCCAGGGTGCGCGGGCCGACGCCGACCAGCACGTAGCTCACGACCGTCATGGCCCCGGCCGCGGTGAGCACCGGCTGCCATCCCCCGCCCCACAGCCGGTGGAGGACGACGGTGAGCAGGACGGCGGCGACCATCTCGCAGGCGATCCGCAGCAGGAGCAGCAGCGCCACGTGCCGGGCCCGCTCGGCGACGACGGCGGAGAGCACGCCGGCCCGCTTGACGCCGTCCCGCCGCATCTCGTCGACCCGCGCCTTGGACACCCGCTGCAGCGCGGCGTCCATGGCGCCGAACAGGCCGGCGAGCGGGATCAGGCAGACGGCGATCACCAGCAGGGTGATCTCGCCGGCGGTCATCGGGGGACCGGCCCCCCGTCGACGACCTCACCGGTCATCGGGGCCCGCGGGGCGGCGCGCCAGCCGTCGAGCAGCGTGGTCTGCAGGCCGAACATCTCCTTCTCCTCCTCCGGCTCCATGTGGTCGTAGCCGAGGAGGTGCAGCACGCCGTGCGTGGCGAGCAGGATCAGCTCGTCGTCCATCGTGTGGCCGGCCGCGCGGGCCTGCTTGATCGCGACCGAGGGGCACAGGACGACGTCCCCGAGCAGGGCCGGGCCCGGGTCGGGCTCGTCGGGACGACCGGTGTCCAGCTCGTCCATCGGGAAGGCGAGGACGTCGGTCGGCCCCTTCTCCCCCATCCACCGCTCGTGCAGCGTGCTCATGTAGTCCGGGTCGACGCACAGCACCGACAGCTCGGCCATCGGGTTGACGCCCATCTCCGCGAGCACGTAGGTGCAGATGGCGGCGAGGGAGGACTCGTCGACGGCGATCTCGGACTCGTTGGCTACCTCGACGGGCACGGCGGTCAGCTCCCCTGGCGGCGCGGTCGCGCCGGGCGCGCCGGCTGCTGCTGGGTCGCCGCCGGGCGCTGGTTGTTGGCGGAGTCCCAGCGCTCGTAGGCGTCGACGATGTCGCCGACCAGCCGGTGGCGGACGACGTCGGCGCTGGTCAGGTTGGCGAAGTGGACGTCCTCGATGCCGTCGAGGATCTCGCGCACGATCCGCAGCCCGCTCTGCGCGCCGCCGGGCAGGTCCACCTGGGTGACGTCGCCGGTGACCACGATCTTGGACCCGAAGCCGAGCCGGGTGAGGAACATCTTCATCTGCTCGGCGGTGGTGTTCTGCGCTTCGTCGAGGATGACGAACGCGTCATTGAGCGTTCTTCCGCGCATATATGCTAATGGCGCAACCTCAATTGTCCCGGATTGCATCAATCGCGGAATGGACTCCGGGTCGACCATGTCGTGCAGCGCGTCGTACAGCGGCCGCAGGTACGGGTCGATCTTCTCGCTCAGCGTGCCGGGCAGGTACCCCAGCCGCTCACCGGCCTCGACGGCCGGGCGGGTGAGGATGATCCGGTTGACCTGCTTGGTCTGCAGCGCCTGCACGGCCTTGGCCATCGCCAGGTAGGTCTTGCCGGTGCCGGCGGGGCCGATGCCGAAGACGATGGTGTGGGTGTCGATGGCGTCGACGTAGCGCTTCTGGTTCAGCGTCTTGGGCCGGATCGTGCGCCCGCGGCGGCTGATGATGTCGAGGCTGAGGACGTCGGCCGGCCGCTCGGACCCGCCGGCGCGTAGCATCCCGATGACCCGGCGCACCGAGTCCGGGCGCAGCACCTGGCCGGTGCCGATCAGCGCGATCAGCTCGTCGAACACCGCGACGGCGAAGGCGTTGTCGGCCGGCTGACCGGTCACGGCGATCTCGTTGCCGCGCACGTGGACGTCGGTGTCGACCTCGTTCTCCACCAGGCGCAGCAACTCGTCGCCGGAGCCCAGCAGCGAGACCATCGGGACGGAGTCGGGGACGGTGATGGTGGTCCGGACGGCGGCCGGGGCGGCGTCCCCCAGGCCGGGCTGTCCGGGGTGGCCGTCGGCGGCTGCAGCCTGGGCCGAGGCCTCACGGGAGGTGGGCGCTCCGGGCACGGGGACGTTCGGGGAGGAGTCGGGCAAGAACCCTCGACCCTGCCTTCCTGGAAGGGGATCTGACCGGTCGAGTCTACCCGCGGACGACCCCGGCAACCGCCGCCCGGACCTGCTGGTCACCGGCCCGAGTAGGTGGCCTTCCCGGGCCCCTCGGTGAGGAAGGAGCGCACCGCGCCGCGCAGGTCGTCGGTGGCGAAGAGCGGGCCGGAGAGACCGGGCACCAGCTCGTCGGCGGCCCGCGCCCCCTGCCGGACGGCGGTGGTGACCAGCCTCTTGGTCGCCGCGTGCGCGACGGTCGGACCGGCGGCCACCTGGCGGGCGTAGCCGCGGGCGGCCTCGGCGAACCCGTCGTCGGGCAGCACCCGGTTGACGACGTTCCACCGCTCCAGGACGGCGGCCGGATAGCGCTCGCCGGTGAAGACGAACTCCTTGGCCCGCGCGGACCCGGCCCGCTCGGCCAGCCGCTGCGGCCCGCCCATCGACGGGGTCAGCCCGACGACGATCTCGACCAGCCCGAACGACGCCCGCTCCGCGGCCAGCAGGACGTCGCAGGCCAGCGCCAGCTCGAAGGCGGCGGTCAGGGTGAGCCCGTGCGCGGCGAAGACGGTCGGCACCGGGAGGTCCTCGAACGTCTGGGCGACCCGCAGCAGCCGCCGCCACAGCTCGGCGCCCCGCTGGGCGGGCTCGGGCCCCTCGGCGATGTCGCGGAACACGGTCACGTCGACGCCGCCGGAGACCACCTTGCCGCGCGCCTCGACCAGCACCGCCCGGGCCCGCGCGGGGTCGGCCGGGTCGGTGAGCCGCACCAGCTCGTCGGCGACCGCCTCGATCGCGTCGAACACCGGGGCGTCGAAGAGGTTCAGCGGCGGGTGGTCCAGGACGACGACGGCGACGTCGCCGTCCCGCTCGATGCGCACGGGCGCGGAATCGGTCATGCCCGGCAGCCTGGCAGACGCGGCTCGCGGGTACCCGGGGCCGTGACCGACCTGCTCAGCGGGGCCGTCGCCCGCCGCGACCCGCGCTGACCGTCCGCGTCGGTCAGCCCGGCGGCCACCGGAAGTCGCGGCCGCCCAGGACGTGCAGGTGCACGTGGTGCACGGTCTGCCCGGCCGCGGGGCCGGTGTTGGTGACCACCCGGTAGCCCGGCTCGACGCCGTCGTCGGTGACCAGGCCCTCCTGGACGGCGACCGCGCCCGCCGCGCGGACGACGGCGCCGAGCAGGTCGGGGTCGGCCTGCGCCAGCGCGGCCGCCGTCGCGTGGTGCTCCTTGGGCACCACCAGCACGTGGGTCGGGGCCTGCGGGTTGATGTCCCGGAAGGCCAGCGTCCGATCGGTCTCGTGCACGACGTCGGCGGGGATCTCGCCGGCGACCATGCGGCAGAAGAGGCAGTCGCTCACGGCCCCGACCCTAGAAGGGCCACCCTTCCCCCCGCGCCTCGTAGGAGGACCCCGTCCTGCCCACCCTTCGCAGGCTCAGGTCGGGCCCCGGGACGGGGCCGGCGGGGCCCCTGAAGGGTGGCCGCTCCAGCACGTCGCCGGCCCCACGGCGAGCCGCTGGACAGGGCCGCCCCGGGACGGGGCCGGGGCGTCACGGCTGGCCGGGCGTGGTCTCGACTCCCAGGTAGGCCTGCACGATGCGCTCGTCGGCCAGCAGCTCCGCCGCCGGGCCGGAGTGGACGACCTCACCGCTCTGAAGCACGTAGCCGTGGTCGGCGGCGCGCAGCGCCCGGCGGGCGTTCTGCTCGACGAGCACCACGGTGGTGCCCGACGCCCGGATCTCCTCGATCACCCGGAAGACCTCGTCGACGATCTTGGGGGCGAGCCCCATGGAGGGCTCGTCCATGAGCATGACCGTCGGCGCGGCCACCAGGGCACGGGCGATGGCGAGCATCTGCTGCTCACCGCCGGAGAGCGCGCCGGCGGGCAGCGCCCGGCGCTCGGCCAGCACCGGGAAGCGGTCGTACACGGCGTCGATGGACCTCTGGGCGGTCCCGCCGGTGTGCCACGCCCCCATCAGGAGGTTCTCCTCGATGGTGAGCGTGGCCAGGATCTGCCGCCCCTCCGGCACCTGCACCAGCCCGCGGGCCACCAGCTTGTGGGCCGGCGTCCGGGTGACGTCGCGTCCCTCGAAGGTGATCCGCCCGCCGGCCGGCCGCAGGATGCCCGAGACGGCGTTGATGACCGAGGACTTCCCGGCCCCGTTGGCCCCCACCAGGGTCACCAGCGAGCCCTGGTCGACGGCGAACGAGACCCCGCGGACGGCCTCGACCCGCCCGTAGCCGACCCGCAGGTCCTGCACGTTCAGGATGGGGTTGCTCACGTCGCGTTCCTCGGGGTGGTGTCCGGGAGGTCGAGCGTGCCGGCCGCGCTCGGGTCCACGTTGGTGACGGCACCGGGCGCGGCGACGACGCCGCCGGCCCCGGTCGGGTCGGCCCCGGTCCCGTCCGCGACCGACCCGGCCTGCTCCGCCTCGTCGTCGGCCGTCCCGTCGTCGTCGGCCGTCCCGAGGTAGGCCTCGATCACGGCGGGATCGGCCGCGATCTCCGCCGGCGAGCCGCTGGCGATGACCTCGCCGAAGTCGAGGACGACGACCCGCGTGCAGGTCTCCAGGACCATGCCGACGTTGTGCTCGATGAACAGGATCGTCAGCCCGTCCCGGGCCAGCGACCGGATGAGCTCGGACAGCCGCGCCGCCTCGACGTGGTTCATGCCGGCGGCCGGCTCGTCGAGGATCAGCAGGGACGGCTCGGAGGCGAGCGCTCGGGCGATCTCCAGCCGGCGCTGGTCGCCGTAGGACAGCGACGACGCCCGGTTGCCGGCCAGGTCGCTCAGCCCCACCCGCGCCAGGCAGCGGGCCGCGTGCTCCAGGGCCGCCCGCTCGTCGCGCCGGGCCGAGGGCAGCCACAGCAGCCGGCGCAGGAAGGTCGGGCGGCTGACCAGGTGCGCCCCCACGAGCACGTTCTCCAGCGCCGAGAGCCGGTTGAACAGCTTGGAGTGCTGGAAGGTGCGGCTCACCCCGGCCGCCGCCACCCGGTGCACGGGAGTCCGCCCGATCGTCGTCCCCAGGACCGTGGCGCTGCCCGAGCTGGGCGGCACCAGGCCGCTGATCATGTTCACCAGGGTGGTCTTGCCCGCGCCGTTCGGTCCGATCAGGCCGACGACCTCGCCGCTGCGGATCTCCAGGTCGATGCCGCGGACGGCGTGCACCCCGCCGTACTCCTTGGCCAGGCCCGTCAGGCTGACCACCGTCTCGCCGGCGGCGGGGTGCGGGCGGGCGGCCAGGCGCGGCGCGGGGTCGGTCCCCGACGACGGGACGCGGGTGCGCCGCGGGATCAGGCTGGTCAGCCCGCCGGGCAGGAAGAGGATCACCACGAGCAGCAGCAGGCCGGCGAGGAACGGCCGGATCCAGCCCGCCTCCACACCGACCGCCCGCTGGATCTCGGGGATCATCGTCTGGAACCCGCTGCCCAGGACCGGTCCCACGAACATGGTGGAGCCGCCGACCACGGCGGTGACCAGGCCGTCCACGGCCGCGGTGAAGTCGAAGTCGCCGGGTGCGATGAGGCGCACGTAGTGGGCGAACAGCACGCCGTACAGGCCGGCCACGGCACCGGAGGTGACGAAGGCGGCCAGCCGGTGGCGGCCCACGTCGATGCCCATGGACCGGGCGGCGAGCTCGTCCTCGCGGATCGCCTCGAGCGCCCGGCCGTACCGGGATCGGCCCATCCGCCAGAACCAGTACGCGACGGCGGCCAGCGCCGTCCAGGCCATCCCGACGGTGAGCAGGCGCGGCACCGCGAGCCCCTGCGCGCCACCGGTCCACTCGAGGTTGAGCAGCACGACGCGCACCGCCTCGGCGAACCCGAGCGTGGCGATGGCGAGGAAGACGCCCCGCAGGTGCATCGTCGGCAGGCCCAGCACGACGGCGGTGAGGGCGCCGACCGCCATGCCGATGACGACGGCGGTCAGCAGGGCGGGCACGTCGCCGACGTCGTCCCCGCTGGGGGCGAGGGTGGCGGACGAGAAGGCGGCCACGGCGGCGAACCCGGCCTGGCCGAGGCTCAGCTGCCCGGCGATCAGGACGGCGTAGAAGGAGTAGGCGAAGACCGCCCCGAGGGCGATGAAGGTCAGCGTGGTGGCGTACTGGGCGAGCATCAGACCTCCCGGACCCTCCGGGCGCCGAGCAGACCCTGCGGGCGCACCAGCAGGATCAGGAACAGCAGCCCGAACGCGATGACGTCGCGCCAGGACGACCCGATGTACTGGACGGCGAACACCTCGGCCAGCCCCAGCACGAGGCCGCCGATGAGCGCACCGGGCAGCGAGCCCATGCCGCCGACGATGATGACGGCCAGCCCCTTGAGCTCGATGGCCGCGCCCATGCCGAGCTGGGCGGTGTTCACGTTGATGGCGAACAGCACGCCGGCGACCGCCCCCAGCGCCGAGGAGATGGCGAACGTGACGGCGGTGATCCGGTCCACGTTCACCCCGAGCACGCGGGCCGCGGTCGGGTTCTCCGCGACGGCGCGCATGCCGCGGCCCAGGCGGGTCCTGGTGACCATGTAGGTCAGCCCAACCATGAGCGCCAGGGAGACCGCCAGGATGACCACCTGGGCCAGGGTCACCTGGGCGCCGGCCACGTCGAACCGGGTCTCGGGGAACGACCCGGCCGGGAACCGGCGGGTGTCCGGGCCGTAGCGCCACTGCAGGAGCGCGATGAGCATCCCGGCCAGGGCGATCGAGGAGATCAGCCCGGCGAAGTGGGCGTCGGCCCGGCCCTTGAGGGGGCGGAACGCCAGCCGCTCGATCACCAGCCCGAGCACCGCGCCGAACACGAAGACGACGGGCAGCGCCGCCCACAGCGACAGCCCACCCCGCTCGACCAGCTCGATGCCCACGAAGGCCGAGGCGGCGAAGACCGCGGGGTGCGCCAGGTTCAGCCGGTCCAGGATGCCGAAGACCAGGGTGAAGCCGATGGCGAACAGCGCGTAGATCGAACCGATGAAGATGCCGTTGAGGAGCTGCTGCACAGCCGTCCCTGTCTGATCGTGTCTGCAGACCCCGGCCCGCCGGGACCCGCGCGGAAGGTACCGAGGGCCCCCTCCGGCCGGTCCACCCGGCCGGAGGGGCCTCCCGCTCACTCCAGGACGGCGAACTGCCCGTCCCGGACGACCTGCACGACGGCCGGGTGGACGGCGTCCCGGTTCTCGTCGATGGAGAACTCCCCGAGCACGGTCGGGACGTTCTCCAGCTCCCCGAGCGCCTGCTTGATGCTCTCGCGGTCGGCGGCGCAGTTGGCGCGGACGGCCTGGTCGACGAGCATCAGGCCGGCGTAGGCCTGGGCGGCGAACTGGTCGGGCTGGGCGCCGTACTCGGCCTCGAAGTCGGCCAGGAAGGCGGTGTTCTCCGGGTTGTCGGAGGCCGAGTTCCAGGCGGCGCCCACGACGACGCCCTCGGCCGCCTGGCCGGCGTCGGCCATCAGGCGCGGGTTGTTGAACCCGTTGCCGCCGATGATCGGCACGTCGATGCCCAGCTCACGGGCCTGGGTCACCAGCGGGATCGCGGCCTCGATCAGCGCGGAGACGACGAGCGCGTCGGGGTCGCTCTGCTGGGCCTGGGTCAGCAGGGCGCGGAAGTCGGTGTCGGCCTTGGAGAAGGTGATCGTCTCGCTCACCGTCACGCCCTGCTCCTCCAGCGCGGCGGCGAAGGCCTCGTAGCCGGACTCGGTGAACGCGTCGTCGTTGCTGTACATCACGACCACGTCCTGCAGCCCGAACTCCTCGGTGGCCGTGGCGATGGTCTGCGGGATCACCGCCGCCTCGGTGAGCGAGTTCCGGAAGATGTAGTCGCCGATCTCGGTGACGCCGGCGGCGGTGTTGGAGATGCCGAGCACCGGGACGCCCGCCTCCTGGGCGATCGGGTCGGCCTGCACCGCGGCGTTGGACAGGGTCGGGCCGATGATCAGGCTCACGCCGTCGGACACGAACTGGTCGAACAGGGTGATGCCCTGGCGCGGGTCGGTCTGGTCGTCCTCGATCCGCAGGTCGTAGGTGACACCGCCCTTCTCGGCCAGCTGCGCGGCGGCCAGCTCCAGCCCCCGCTGCTGCGACTCCCCGTAGCTGGCCGCGGCGCCGGTGAGGCTCAGCACCGCGCCGATGGGCACCTCGGCCCCGATGGTGCAGGAGTCCCCGCTGCCCTCTCCGGTGAGCTCACCGGAGGCGGCCGTGCCGCCGTCGCCTCCGTCGCCGGAGCCGCAGGAGGCGAGGAGGAGGACCGCCGCGGCTGCTGCGGCGGCGGTGCTGAGTGGAACGCGCATGGTTCTCCCCTGGTCGTGCACGACGGCCGCGCCGCGGCCCGTGGGCGGCCGGGCCCGGCGCGCTGTCGCACGGACGTCGTGTGGCCGGCCGGTGTCCGGCCGACGGGTGGCAGCCGACACAGTAGGCACCGGCGGGCGGGGGTCCGCCGTGGGCGGTGGCACCGTGCCCAGAACGTGACCCTGCAGGCCTGACCCGCGGCGGCACCGCGGCCGGTACAGGATGGGGACCCGTCCCCGACCCCGGAGGTGTCCCGTGCCCGTTCCCCAGCCCCGCGCCAGGACGTAGTGGGCACCCGCAGCGTCGCCCGGTCGGGTGGCCCCGATGCCCAGTCCCTCCTCCCCCCGCTCTCCCGCCGCTCCCTCCTCGCCGCCGGTGCCGCCCTCGTCGCCGGACTCCCCGGCTGCGGCCGCTCCACCGCCTCCACCTCCCCCGGCCCGCTGCGCGTCGGCGCCATCCCCGACCAGGACCCCGAGGTCCTGCAGCGCCTGTACGGCACCGTCGCCGACGCGATGTCCACCGCGCTGGACCTCGAGGTCGAGTACACGCCGGTCACCGACTACGCCGCCGCCGTCTCCCTGTTCCGCACCGGCGACCTCGACCTGGTCTGGTTCGGCGGGCTCACCGGCGTCCAGGCGCGGCTGCAGACCCCCGGCGCCGAGGCGGTCGCCCAGCGCGACATCGACCGGGCGTTCACCTCGGTGTTCGTCGTCCACGCCGACACCGGGCTCGCGCCGTCCGACGACCTCACCGCCCTGGCCCCGCTGCGCTTCACCTACGGCAGCGACACCTCGACGTCGGGCCGGCTGATGCCCGCGTACTTCCTGCGGGAGGCCGGCGTCGACCCGCAGGGCTTCCCCGGCGGCCCCGGCTTCTCTGGCTCGCACGACGCCACGCTGGCGCTGGTCGCCTCCGGCAGCTACCAGGCCGGGGTGCTGAACGCGCAGGTCTGGCGGTCGCGCACCGAGGAGGGCGCGGTCGACCCGGCGGTCACGCGGTACGCCGAGACCCCCCCGTACCCCGACTACCACTGGCTGCTCGGACCGCAGGCCGCCGCGCGGACCGCCGTCCCCGACCTCCGCGACCGGCTGCTCGACTTCCTCACCGGCCTGCCGCCCGGCGACCCGGTGCTGGAGCTGTTCGGCGCGGGCGGGTTCGTGCCGGCGCGGGCATCGGACTACGACCGGATCGAGCAGATCGGCCGCGACCTGGGGCTGGTCAGCTGAGCGCCGTCCTGCGGCTGGACGACGTCACGGTGCGGTACGGCGGGACGACCGCGCTGACCGGGGCCGACCTGGAGGTCGGGTCCGACGAGCGGGTCGCCCTCGTCGGCGCCTCCGGGGCGGGCAAGTCCACGCTGCTCGCGCTGGCCAACGGCTCGGTGCCGCCCACCGCCGGCACCGTGCGGGTCCTCGGCTGCGACCCGGTGCGGGGGCGGCGCCGGCTGCGGGGCCGGGTGGGCACCGTGCACCAGTCGCTGGAGCTGGTCGGCCGGCTGCGCGTGGTGCACGACGTCAACGCCGGCCGGCTGGCGCACTGGTCGGTGGCGCGGGCGGCCTGGTCGCTGGTGCGCCCGCAGGGCCTGCCGGAGGTGCTGGCCGCGCTGGAGCAGGTGGGCCTGGCCGACCGCGCCTTCGAGCGCACCGAGCGGCTCTCCGGTGGGCAGCGGCAGCGGGTGGCGATCGCCCGCCTGCTGGTGCAGCAGCCCGACCTGGTGCTCGCCGACGAGCCGGCGTCCGCCCTCGACCCGGTGCTCGCCGACCGGGCGCTGACGCTGCTGGGCGAGCCGGCACGGGCCCGCGGCGGCGCACTGGTCGCGGCGTTGCACGACCCGGGCCTGGTGCGCCGGCACTGCGACCGGGTGGTGGGGCTGGCCGGCGGCCGGGTGGTGCTGGACGCCCCGGTGGCCGCGCTGTCGGCCGCCGACCTGGCGGAGTTCTACGGAGCGGCGACGTGACGGCGGTCCTGGACCGCGCGGTCGCGCCGCCGGTGCTGCGGCGGGACCGGCGCCGCTGGGCCTGGGGCCTGGGCGCGGGAGCGGTGCTGGTCTGGTCGCTGGCCGGCGCGGGGCTGTTCTCCGGCGAGGTGGTCAACCCCGGCGGGACGGCGCAGGTCGGCCGGTTCGCGTCCGCGGCGCTCTCCCCGGCCGTCGACGCGCCGTTCCTCGGCGTCCTGGCGCGGTCGGCGCTGGTCACCGTCGCCCACGCCGCGGCGGGGACCGGCCTGGCGCTGGCGCTCGGCGCGGTCGGCGCGGTGCTCGTCTCACGCACCACCTGGGGACGGCGCCGGGCCGGCTGGCTGGCCGCGCGGGGGCTGCTCGCCGTCCCCCGGGGGCTGCACGAGGCGGTGTGGGGGCTGCTGCTGGTCAACGTGCTGGGCCTGGACCCGTGGGTCGGCGTGCTGGCCATCGGCATCCCCTACGGGGCGGTGACCGCCAAGGTCGTCGCCGACCTGGTCGACGAGGTCCCGCGCGGGGCGTACCGGGCGCTGCTCGCCGCGGGCTCGGGACGGGCGGCCGCCGCCCTGTACGGGCTGCTGCCGCCGGTCGCGGGCGGGCTGCTGTCCTACGCGTTCTACCGGCTGGAGTGCGCGGTCCGCTCGGCCGTCGTCCTGGGGATGGTGGGCGCCGGCGGGCTGGGCTACCAGCTGGCGCTGTCGTTCGCGTCGCTGCGCTGGGAGCAGGTCTGGAGCGCGGTCTACGCGCTCGCGCTGCTCTGCCTGGCCGCCGACGTGGCCGGGCGGGCGGTGCGCCGGCGGCTGGCCGCGCCGCCGGCGACGCCCGGCCGGGACCCCGTGCTGACCGCGGCCGTCGCCGGCACCGTGGTGCTGGTCGGCTGGTCGTGCTGGTACCTGGCGCTGTCGCCGGCGTCGCTGGTGTCGGACCGCACGGTCGCCCAGCTGGGCACCGTGCTGGGTGCGGCCTGGCCGCCGGCGACCGATGCCGGACTGCTGCGCACGGTCACCGGGCCGGCGGTGGACACCGTGCAGATGTCGGTGGTCGCGGTCGCCGTCGCGCTGGGGGGCGCGGTGCTGCTGGCCGGTCCGGCGGCACGGCCGGCCGGGCGGGCGGGGCCGGGACGGCGGGTCGTGGGGGCGCTGGTGCGCGGCGGGCTGCTCCTGCTGCGCGCGGTACCGCCGCCGGTGTGGGCGCTGGTGCTGCTCTTCGTGCTGCTGCCCGGGGTGCTCCCCGGCGCGCTGGCGCTCGGGGTCTACACGCTGGGGGTGCTGGGCCGGCTGGCGGCGGAGGCGACCGAGGAGCTCGACCCGCGGCCGCGGGCGGCGCTGGCCGCGCTGGGCGCCCGGCCGGCGGGTGCGTGGCTGTACGGGGTGCTGCCGCAGGCGGCCGGGCCGGTGCTGGCGTACGCGCTCTACCGCTGGGAGGTCGCCATCCGCGACACGCTGCTGGTCGGGCTGCTGGGCGCCGGCGGCCTCGGTGCGCTGCTGGCCGCGGAGCTGGCGACCTTCGACTGGGCCGCGGCGACGACGGTGCTCGCCGCGGTCGTCGTCCTGACCCTGCTCGTCGACCTGGTCAGCGACCGCGCCCGCGCCGTGCTGCGGTGACCGGCGCACGGACGGACTGCGCTGAGCACGGCCCAACGCGTCCTGGCTCACCGTCGTGGGGGGGGGGGGGGGGGGGGGGGGGGGGGGGGGGGGGGCGCGGGGGGGGGCCCGGGGGCGGGGGGGGGGGGGGGGGCGGGGGGGGGGGGGGGGGGGGGGCTGGGGGGG
>NZ_JBJGYN010000085.1:0-12542 GCF_054050015.1 Geodermatophilus sp. SYSU D01176
CCTTGCGGGCCACGGCGATCACGTCACGACGGAACTCCGCCGGGAACGGCTTGGGCACGATGCTGATCCTTCCAGCGAGGCCGCAGCCTCACAGGCAAGGAGTCAACCGAACCGGGGGCAGTCCCAAACGCTGCCTCAGCGCTACATCGCCCGCGAGCTCTACCGACGCCTCGAAACCCCACCCTCAGCCCTTGACGTGGCATAGGAGCGTCGCTCCGACCGGTGTCGGGGCGGGTGGGTAACAGAGGGGGGATCAGCGAGTGACGGCCGGACCTCCGGGAGTTCTGTGTCCTCTCAGCACCGGCCGTTTCGCTCGGGGGTTCCCCCGTTCGACGGGCTCACTGCGCCGTTGACGAGGTGCAGGGGCACGACCGCCGGCTGCAACTCACACGAGTCCGCCGTGGCCGTGTTCCCGTTGCTCTTTCCCTGCACCATCGTCAGGGCATGCTGCCGCTTCGTCCGTGCGCGAGCTGGCGAGTTCTCTGTCGTCGGCCATTGGGAAAGGCGGACGGGAGATTGCCGGCAAGGACTCTCCCCGCGCTGCCTGGCGGCTGCCCACGCCGCGGGGCTCTTCCAGTCCGGGCGCTGCTGCCAGGACGCACGTCCACGGGCGTGGGATGCGTCGGCGGGAGTCGGGGCCTGGCCGGCCCGCGCCAGCAGAACGGTGACGAGGGCGGCCAGCTCCTCAGGGCTGGGGTTTCCCCTGACTATGCAGATCAGAGGTGACTCCACCGGGACCCCCTCGTCACAGCGGCACGTTCCCGTGCTTCCGGTGGGGCAGTTCCGGCCGCTTGGTGCGGAGCATCTCCAAGGATCGGATGAGGACCGAGCGGGTCGCTCGGGGGTCGATGACGTCGTCCACCAGCCCTCGCTCGGCCGCGACGTAGGGGGTCATCAAGCGGTCGGTGTACTCCCCCAGCAGCTCGGCCCGTCTCGCCTGCGGGTCCGGGGCGGCAGCGATCTCCTTGCGGAAGATAATGTTGGCGGCCGCGTCGGCCCCCATCACGGCGACCTCGTTGGACGGCCACGCGAAGGAGAGGTCGACCCCGATGGACTTGGAATCCATGACGATGTAGGCCCCGCCGTACGCCTTCCGCAGGATGACCTGGATGCGGGGGACGCTCGCATCGCAGTAGGCGTAGAGCAGCTTGGCCCCCCGCCGGATGATCCCCGAGTGCTCCTGTTCGGATCCGGGCAGGAAGCCGGGGACGTCGACGAGCGTCACCAGCGGGATGTTGAAGGCGTCGCAGGTCCGGACGAAGCGGGCCGCCTTCTCGGCGGCGTCGATGTCCAGGACGCCGGCGAGCACCGACGGCTGGTCGGCGACGATGCCCACCACTTGTCCGCCGAGACGTGAGAGGACGCAGACGACGTTGCCGGCCCAGAGTGAGTGCACCTCCAGGTACTCGCCGTCGTCGACGATCTCCGCGACTACGTCGCGGACGTCGTAGGCCCGGTTCGGCTCCACCGGGACGACGTCGAGCAGGGCGTCGCAGGACCGGTCAGGAGGGTCCGATGAGACGATCGGCAGGGGTTGTTCTTGGTTGTTGGAGGGCAGGAAGGAAAGCAGGTAGCGAACGTCCTCCAGGCAGCCGGCCTCGTCCTCGGCGAGGAATGCCACCACCCCGGTGCGGGTCGCGTGGATTTCCGCCCCACCCAGCTGCTCCGCGGTGATCTGCTCTCCGGTCACCGCCGTCACGACGTCGGGCCCCGTGATGAACATCTTCGCTGCATCACGCACGGCGAAGACGAAATCGGTCAGGGCCGGTGAGTAGACGGCTCCACCTGCACACGCGCCGAAGACCACGGAGATCTGCGGGATGACGCCAGAGGCCCGCACGTTGCGCATGAAGATTCCGCCGAAGCCGGCCAGGGCGTTCACGCCCTCCTGGATCCGCGCGCCGCCGCCGTCGTTCAACCCGATGATCGGCACACCCATGGACTCGGCCAGGTCCATGAGCTTGTGGATCTTGGCGGCGAAAACCTCACCGAGTGCGCCGCCGAAAATCCGGGGATCGTGCGCGTACACGCAGACCCGACGGCCGTCCACGGTCCCCCATCCGGTTACGACGCCGTCCGTGTCCGGCCGCCGGTGCTCTATCCCGAAGCCGGTCGCGCGATGCCGGGCGAAGACGTCGAGTTCGACGAAGGAGTCGTCGTCGAGTAGCAGACCGATCCGCTCCCGCGCAGTCAGCTTGCCCAGGGCACGCTGCCGGGCCGTGGCCGCCGGATCCACGCCGGCCTCGGCCTGACGACGGCGACCGGCCACCAGTTCGGTTGCTTCCCGCAGGGACCGCGGCCGTGTCGAACGGCCGGATGGATGTGCGTGCCCCGACCGGCGTGACCCGATGGGGGCGCCATCCGCGTCCAGCACCCCTCCGGCACGTGGCCGTGGAGGTTGGGACGCTCGCACAGAGCTCCCGTCGTCGTACTGCTGTGCCGCTGCGTCGTTCTGGGTCACTGCTATTGACTCCCCTTTGTCTCGTGGTCCACGCCCGGGCGACTCAGACTCCGGACGTCACCTGGGTGTTGACCAGCGCGACGAGCTCGCCGGGAGTACGGCACTGGAGCGCCTCCCGGAGGAGGGGAACGTGGCAACGCCGTTCCAACTCGGCGATGACGGCCTCGAACTGGCGGGACCCGAGGCCCAGACAGTTGTCCTGTGCGGGTCCTCTCCCGACGGAGGGCCTTTCCCCGGTTCCGTCGCCGCGCGCGGCGTCCACGACGGTCGACAGTTCTTGCAGCGTCAGGACGCCGAGGGGCGCGGAGGGCTGATGCCCATGGCCCACCTCCGGCGCGTGCGGTGATGGAATGGGCGGTACGGGTTGCGCTGTCCCGACCCGTCGACGTGGAACCCGGACGTCCCGCTGCGGACCCGGGGCAACCCCGGCGAAACTGTTCCAATGCTCGGTCGGGACCCGCGGCAGCCCGGACAGGGCCGTCAGGAGCTCACTCATCGCGGCGACCGAGCCCACCGGCCCGGTGTACGCGACGCCGGCGGCGAGCAGCCTGAGGACCGGCTCCACGATCTGCAGGGCTTTTCGATCGCAGCCGACGAGCACGGTCGCCGACATGCCAGCGACGTCGCCGCTGAAGGAAGCCTCGACAGTGGTGATGCCGAACTCTTCGAGGCGGGTAGCCACCGAACGGACGAACGCACCACGCGTCCGACAGGTGAGGACGACGAACCCGCCGTCACGCAACGTCTCTCCCACACCTCCGCAGTCGAAGAGCACTTCCTCGGCGGCGGTCTCGTCAGTCACGTGGACGAACACGAGATCGGCCGGTTCCGCGGCGTCGGCCGGGATCCGGGCTGGCCTCGCGCCCTTCCCCGCCATCACCGCCACCTTCCAAAAGTCCCGGTCGTGCACGGTGACCTCGAATCCCTGCTCGAGAAGTCGACGGGCCACGACGCTGCCCGTGGCACCCAGGCCGATGACCCCCGCACTGTCGATTCCCATGAACGACCTCTTCTGGTGGATTCGGTTGCGAGACCCTCCGCCAATAAAAGCGCAAAGGTCTCGAGGCATCCCGCTCCTCTAGAATTAAGACACCGCCTGGGGACGGGCTGATACCGAGGTCTTCCCTACGCATACCGACCTGGGGTTGACAGCGCTGGAGCATTCCGTACCCGCTCCCGAGCACGCTTGTTCAAAGGCCCAACAGCCGGTACCGCCCGGCTGTGTCCGGGCTGAACCGACCCGCCCGCTGCGGCCAGCTCGATGAGCACCGGTCTCGCCGCTGCACCGTTGGACGGGTGCCTTTGACCACCTGCTGGTGCCGACACCGCCGCCGGCAGCAGTGCGATCTTCGCACAAGCCTGACGTCGAGACGTCGGTTCCGGCTTAGATCGCGCCCCGAAGCCCTTGAGCCATGCCCCGTTCGAGCCGGTGGACGTTGCCGCGTGGCATGCCGGAGGGCTCGGTGTAGGTCACGCTGACCTCGCGCGCAGTCACCCGGATGACCAGGACGCTGGCCGGGTCATGCCCGAGCTCGTGACAGAGCTGATCGAAGAGGTCGGCATTCATGGTGCGCTCCGGAGTGAACCAGGTGGGGCCGTTTTGCGCCGTGGGGCCATCTCGGTGTTCTGGCCAGGACTTCACATTTGCGAGGTGGGATCGCCCCTCCTGTAGCTTTCCTCGACCAGGCCATGGGAGGAGCAATCTTGCGTAGCCCGACGGTCGAGCAGCGGACCACTGTAGAGACGAGTAGTGAGAGCCAGCTCACTGTTCTCGAATGCACCCGGTCCGCCTCAAGCGGGTACGGATTGACTTGTTCGCGTATCCGGTGGGCAGCCGATTGCATGCGCGGCCGCTGACCAGAGGGATGGGACACGCATCCGTCTCCCGCGCCATGTGCACGTAGACGGTGCCATCTGCAGGGTCGTAGATGTTCACTACTGTGCCTTATTCTAGTTAACGACGGCCCGCGATTTGCTCTCGCCTCACGAACAGCTACGCCCGCACAGGCTTCGCCCTTCCTCGGACCACGGGTGTTGTCCGATTCCGGCCATGGACCGGCCCTCGGATCCCTGATGAACCGGAGCACTGCGGAGGCTCGGTGGCCCGTCGGCTCGCAGGTCGGCGGTCGCCAGGTGGGACGGCTGCCTGGGACCGGCGTTGACTTGCCACCTGTAAGTGGGACTCACGGGATGACCGCGCTGATACGACGCCTGGTGTGAGGTGACGTCCCGCCCGGTGGTGCAACTCTGTCCGGTTCGCGTGGTCCTCTGCGGGTTGGACTATGGCGCGATCAGGGCTGGATGCGCCACCTCCTCGTCGTGGTCGTCGGCCCTATTAAGAAGGCGTTGCAGAAGTAGGTCGTCGGGCTCTGTTTCGACCTGACGGCTCGGCTCAGGCTGCCGGGCATGTCGTCGCTGGCGTCTTCCCCGCCGCCCCGGCTGATCAGCGATGAGCTGTGGGCGCTGGTCGAGCCGTTGATCCCGCCGCAGCAGCCGGCGGTGCACGGCCGCACTGGCCGCCCGCGGGTCTGCGATCGGGACGTGCTGGAGGGCATCGCCTTCGTGCTGTCCACCGGCATCGGCTGGACCAGCTGCCCACCGAGCTCGGCTACGGGTCGGGCTGGACCTGCTGGCGGCGGATGCGCGAGTGGGCCGACGCCGGTGTCTTCGACCGCCTCCACCAAGCCGTGCTGGACCGCCTCGGGGAGCGAGGTGAGCTGGACTGGTCGCGGGCCAGCCTGGACTCGGTGAGCGTCCGGGCGAAAAGATGACATGCGGAGGGACCCCCTCAGCTCAGGCGCACGGTTGGGTGCGTCGGCTGTCGGAGCTTGAGGAGGCCCCTGATGCGGATCGTGGGCGGATTGGACGTCCACCGGCGGCAGATCACCTTCGACTACCTCGATGAGCGCACCGGCCAGCACCGCCGAGGCCGAATCGCACCCGCAGATCGGATGCTGCTGCGGCACTGGCTGAAAGCCACCGTCGAGGGAGCGCCGGCGGCGTTCGCGGTCGAGGCCTGCACCGGCTGGCAGTTCGTCGTGGAGGAGCTGCAGCGTGCCGGAGTGGAGGCGCATCTGGCCGAGCCGGCCGACACTGCGGCCGCCCGCGAGCCGAAGCGGCGGGCCAAGACCGATCGCACCGATGCCCGGCATCTGCGCCAGTTGCTCGCCGGCGGACGGCTACCGGAGTCGTGGATTCCGCCCGAGCAGGTGCTGGAGACGCGGGCGAAGCTGGAGCTGTTCAAGGACCTGCGCGAAGCACACACCGCGTGGGTGCAGCGCATCCACGCGATCCTGCTGCACCAGGGCGCCCCGGCGATCGCCGGTGACCTGCTCGGGGCGGACAACCGCCGGCGGCTGGAGGCTGGCGAGCAGCTGTCTGCCGCCGGCCGGCAGGCCGTGGCCACCGCGCTGCGGATGTTGGATGCGGTCGATGCCGAGCTGGTGCCGCTGCGCCGCGAGATCGCCGCGTGCGCTCGCCGCCAGCCCGGCTGCAAGGCGCTGCAGGCCCACCACGGGGTTGGCGAGATCACCGCAGCCGCCTTATGGGCCGAGCTCGGTGATACCCGCCGGTTCAGCACGTCTCGCAAGACGGTGCGCCACACCGGGCTCAACATCACCGCCGCGGATCCTGCCGGACGGCCTGGGCGGCTCCGCGCGACCTGCAGCTGGGCGACCTCGTTCGGCGTCGGCTCCGAGGAGAACAGCTGCTCGATACGGACTCTCCACAGGCGTACACGAGAGCCACCCAGACGGCCGTGTCAAAAGGTCACGCGAGTCGGTCCGGGCGGGCGCCCGGCACCGACTGGTTGTCATCGACCCGCTGGAAGTCGCCCGCCGTGCAGTGACGGTCTGGTGACGCCGTGGTGACGCCTCCAGTGCCACGCTGCAAGGAAGACCACCTCCCTCGGCACGCATGGCCTCCTTGTGCAATCACTGAAGCCCTCGAAGTACTTACAACATCCCTAGGTCGCGAACAAAGGTTCGACGGGACACATTAATGCGTCAGATCGATTGCTCGGAGTATCAGATCGGAAGGCTCAGTAGGCACGGCGCCCCGCGCACGGGGCACCGCCCCGCTCGACATGTCCTGGATGCTTCCCTACCGATGGCCGTGCTTGCCAGCGTCGCGCCGGCTGCCATCGAACTCCCGGCGCCGTACGAACCGGCCCGCGCAGCTGTTGCTTCAGCCGCCGACGTTCAACCTCGGTATCCGTTGGACGTCGCAACCGAATGCCTGACCAACGAAAGATCCTGCAACCGCTACGTCAGAACGGCCGCCGACGACACGGCCGACATGAGCGTGGCCACGGCCTGCGCCGCCGTTAACGCGATGAATAAGTTGCTGGCGGACCAGACCCCCCGTGGGCGCCGCCACCTACGACGAGGCGCCAATGAGAGCCGCGAATTCCGGCGATGCTGGTCAACTGAGCGCAATACAGGTCTATTCTGGCGAGAAGCCAGTCGTCCGCGCCTGTACGACGGCGATTTGCTCAGCTCTTCTTCCCGTTACGTCCACGGCGGTATCCCCCATAGTAAATCGGCACCGGGAGGGCCCGTGAAGATTCTTCGGACGCCGGATCAACGATTTGCCGATCTGTCTGCATTCTCCTTCGCCGCGCACTACGCCAGCGTAACGCAGGGGCCCGGTTTGACGCTGAGAATGCATTACGTCGACGAAGGGCCGCCTAGTGCGCCGCCCGTACTGCTCCTCCATGGGGAGCCGACGTGGAGCTACCTATACCGGCACATCATCCCTGTGTTGACGGCAGCTGGGTATCGCTGCATCGCTCCTGATCTCATCGGCTTCGGGCGGAGCGATAAGCCCGCCGACATCAAGGACTACAGCTATGCTCGGCACGTCGCCTGGCTCCGCGGTCTCGTGTGCGATCACCTTGGGTTGTCCGCGGTGACGCTATTCGCACACGATTGGGGCGGTCTTATCGGGCTCCGCTTAGTAGCAGCTGAGCCGGAGCGATTTGCACGCGTCGCGATAAGCAACACGGGCTTGCCGACCGGGGAAGAACCTATGACCGAGGCGTTCCTGCGCTGGCAGCACTTCGCCGCCACCTCGGACCAGTTTGCGATCGGCAAGATCGTCAGCCGTGGTTGTGTACGACTACCAGACTCGGCGATCGTTGCCTACGACGCCCCATTCCCCGACGATTCGTTCAAGGCCGGGGCGCGGGCTCTCCCAATGCTCGTCCCGACGCGCCCAGACGATCCCGCCCATGACGACAACCAAGCCGCCTGGAAGGTATTGCGCACCTTCGATCGGCCGTTCCTGTGCGCCTTCAGTGGTGAGGACCCGCTCACCGCGGGACAAGCAGACCGGTTTATAGCAGAGGTTCCCGGGGCGCGCCGCCAGCCTCACACTACTATTGACGGTGCTGGCCACTTCCTGCAGGAGGATCGCCCGTTGGAGCTGGCGAACCTGCTTGTGAGGTTTATCGAGCATGACCAACCGTAGGCCCGCGGCCGGCGCACTCGCCGTGCGCCGACTACTTCGAGCTGCCGATATTGTTATCGGCGGCGACCGACCGTGGGACATTTGCGTATTGGACGACCGCTTCTATGGCACCGTGCTTCGCCAGGGATCACTCGGGTTTGGCGAGAGCTACATGCGCAACTGGTGGTGCGCAGAGGATTTAGAGGATGTCATATTTCGGTTGATCGGCGTGGGTCTTGACCGAGCGGTCCGGCTGCTCCCGGCGAGAATATCGGCTGCCGTAACCGGTGCAGTGACAAATCAACAGACCATCGAAAAATCAACCGCCGTTGCGGAAAGGCACTACAATCTCGGCAATGACCTCTTCTTCGCCCTCTTGGGGAAGTATCGCAACTACAGCTGCGCCTACTTCGACGGCACCGATTCGCTCGACGATGCCCAGGTCCGCAAGATGGACCTAGTCTGCCGTAAGCTAGAACTCGGCGAGTCTGACCATCTGCTCGACGTTGGTGGTGGCTGGGGTCATCTCGCCCATTATGCGGCAACCCATTACGGTTGCCGGGTCACAAGCATCAATATTTCCGACGAGCAAATCCGGTACGCTCGCGACCTGTGCTCCGACCTGCCTGTCGACGTACAAAAGTGCGACTATCGTGAGGTAACCGGGAGCTACACCAAAATTGCCGTTATAGCCATGCTAACTCACGTCGGCCCGAAAAACTACCGGCGATTCATGCAGATCATGCACGGACATTTGGCCGATGACGGCTCAATGCTTGTCGAGTCGATTGGGGGCCGATTTTCGAACACTACGACTGAGCCGTGGATCCAAAAGTATATCTTTCCTGGGGGTGTCATCCCATCGATGCGACAGTTCGAGTCGGCCATCTCCGGTTACTTCACCGCCACCGAGCTGGTGGAGTGGGGTCAGCACTATGTACCGACACTTCGGGCATGGCATGCTAATCTCATGGCGGCGTGGCCTACGCTCAGCGACAAATACTCTGAGACGACTCGACTCATGATGGAATACTATCTGCTGGCCTCGGCCGCAGCCTTCCGGGCAGGCCGGCTCAAGTACTGGCACCTGGCCCTGGCGAGGCGCTGAGAAGGTCATAAGGGCCAGGTGGACGCCTTGGTTGATGCCGAGAGCGCCGGGTGCTGAGCTTCTCACCTACCCTGGAGTCGAGCTGCGCTGCGCCCCGGCAGTTTCCACTCGGCCGAGACGCGCCGGAAGGTCGCCGAGTGGATCGACGAGTAGATCGGCACCCGGCGGCAGTCCGCCCTCGACATGCGCTCGGCGATCGACGGCGGCGTGGTGGGTGCGACACCTCTGCGAGGCGGCGCCGATCGCCTCCACCAACCCACGGTGCGAATTTGAGGTCACCAGCTGGACCCGGTGAGGCCGCAGGCGGTCAGGTCGCGGAAGCCTCGTTCGGTGGTCCCCAGCCGTTCGCGACCGACACGACGGTCGCCTCGGCCAGGGCCCGAGTTACACCACTTCTGGGGACTTTCCTCCCGCATGGCCTCGACATGGCTCGCGAGGTCAATGTGACGTCCAGGACACGTCTGACCTGTGGTCTGAATCGTCCTGGACCTGATGAGGGCTACGACGTCACCCGGCTGAACCCGCCGAGGACGTGCCGACGCCGATCCGGGGCCGCGGACCGTCCCGCCAGCGGCCCCAGGAGCTGTTTGTCGATCGCAGCCACGAGCACGACCTCTATTGCCGGCTGCTGTGTGCCCGGGGATCACGCCGCCGTGGGATCCTCCACGGCTCCGGCCGGGGACCGGGGCCACCAGCCCTGGGTAGTGAGCGATGCGCTGCCTGGCTGCACGCCTTCGCCGCGACGCTCCGGCCCGGGGCACAGCGCTCGGCGCCGCGGCCGGCAGGGGCGTCGCCGTCGACCCCTCGGGCCGGACTCCCGCGACGCGCCGAGGTATCTGTCGCCTCGGCCCGGGACTCCATTAGTCAGACGGTGGAAGTCGGACGACCGGGGCGCGGTGGCCGGCTCTGCCTCGGTCAAACCGTCCTTCCC
Organism: Geodermatophilus sp. SYSU D01176; assembly: GCF_054050015.1. Classification (NCBI taxonomy): domain Bacteria; kingdom Bacillati; phylum Actinomycetota; class Actinomycetes; order Geodermatophilales; family Geodermatophilaceae; genus Geodermatophilus; species Geodermatophilus sp. SYSU D01176. The sequence continues at coordinate 9,949 of NZ_JBJGYN010000085.1, forward strand.
GTCGATCCAGCCGGCCTGCGACGCAGACCCCGCCGAGGTCTTCCCCGAGGCAGCGGAGCGGCTGGCCGACACGCGGAGGAGTGCATCGATGCGCCTGCTCAGGCTGTGGGTCTCCCGGTTCCGCCGCACCCTTCGCGCCGCCAGGATGGCGGTCGATCCCGGCGAGGACGACGACGCCGGGCCGCCGCAGTCCACGCCCGACCCGGTCGCTCGGGTCGTGCTCGCCCACGACGACCTGCTGTGGTTCAAGATCAGCGAGGACGCCGAGGGGCGGATCACCCTCGGCCTGTTCGAATGCTCCCAGAACAGCATCGGCGTGCTGGTCGACGACAACGGCGAGGCGCTCGGCTTGCGGCTGTCCCGAGTCGAGGCCCAGGACCTGCACCGATCGCTGGTTACCTGGCTGGCCAATACCGCCCGGACGGTGACCGCGTGAGCGAAGAATGCCGACGCGCTCTTGAGGATCGCATTCGCCCACCGCAGTTATCGGTTCTCCCGCTCCAACGCTGTCCGCATCGCCTGAAGACTGCCCCCTGTCCCCGGCGCGGATGCCGGCCAATGAGAGCCTTCACCTGAAGTTACCCCGTCAGGCGAACGCTTCGTTCTGTGTCAGGTGCATGGTCTCGTAGTCGGTCGGGCTGAGGTTGTTCAGTCGCGAGTATCGGCGGCGGGTGTTGTGAAAGCCTTCGAGGTAGGAGAAGACCTCCATCGCCGGCTCGTGGCGGGTCGGCCAGGACCAGCGGTAGATCAGCTTGGTCTTCAGGGTGGCGAAGACCAACTCGGCCAGCGCGTTGACGCTGAGGCGTGAATCCCGGAACCCGGGGCTGGAGCAGGGGTCGGGGTCAGGCGGCGGGTCCGAGGGTGACGGTCTGTCCGAGGTTCTCCAGTTCGTGGACGAGCTTGCGGATGCGGTGCTCGGGTGAGTGTCGGCGCTGCGCCCAGTCCGGTCCCAGGTCGGTGTAGTCGACGCCGTCGTGGACGACGTGCCAGTAGGCGATGAGGAGGTCGTGGCGGGTGGCGCCGATCGCCTTGGCCACGCCGCGGCGGCTGCGGATGTGGGCGTGCTGGGCGGCCAGATAGGTGCCCTTGGTGCGCACGGCGGCGTGCGCGGCCTCGATCAGGGCGGTCCGCGGCGCGACCGCACCATGCCGGGTGTGGCCAGAGCGGCTTCGTCCGCCGGAGGTACTGTTGCCCGGGCAGATTCCGGCCCAGCTGGCCAGGTGCGCGGCGGTGGGAAAAGCGCTCATGTCCGCGCCGCACTCGGTCAGCGGCAAGATCGCGGTCCGCTCGGAGACGCCGGGAATCGTGGTCAGCCGCCCGAGGATGAGGCGAAAGGGCTCCGCGGCCGCGGCGAGGCTGGTGTCCAGCTCGGCGATCGCGGCGTCGAGGAAGTCGATGTGCGCCAGTGTCTGGGCCACCAGCAGGCCATGGTGGCCGGCGCGGAACCGGCCGGGCAGCGCCCCGCAAGGGGGGATCTTGCGGCTGAGCCGGCCGCGCGCGAGGTTGGCCAGCACCTGCGGGTCACTTTCCCGGCCAGCAGGGCGTCCAGGATCGCCCGGCCGGACTTGGTGAGCAGCGCCGAGGCGACGCTGGTCAGTTCAATCCCGGCATCCTGGAGCACCTTCTCCAGCCGCTGCACCACCCGGGTGCGTTCCGGCGCAGTGCCCCGGGCTGGCTGTCGCCCGTAGAGTTCGAAACCCAGTACAAGATCGTCGCGGTCTAAGGATTCCAAGAACCCGCCTTACCGAGAAGAACTGCGCGTTCTCATCCGCGATGGGAGCGTTCTGACGGACCGTCTGTCCAAACGCTCCAGGGCCACTGGCTACACCCGCGATGACCTGACCGTTCTCCCGGCAGCCCTGAGCGCCGCTCTGTCCGGGCGTCGTCCCTGGCGGCTCCGCGCCGGCCGTGGCTGGAGCGAGAATCACCAGCCCCAGGTTGAGAAGGGCAGAAGAAGACCAACGTCGAATGCTCACGTCATCCCCCAATGATCATCCACCGTGCGTGCTTGGCGAGCGAACCCAGCGGTCAGCACGATCGCGGGGAAAGGCACGCGGTCATCCGGCTCTTGAGGTGGACAGGACCCCTCCGGCCGCCAGGGTCTGATCGACCGTGGCGACCCGGACCGGCTCTCCGCTCGTCAAGGACTCCTGTGCCGCGTCGGCTGCGACGGAGGCGGCCACGGCCTCCTCCGGGGTGCACGGGTTGTCTCGCTCGCCGCGGACCAATTGGAGAAAGGCCTGCATCTCCTGCCGGTAGGCGTCGACGAAGCGTTCAGCGAACGTGGCATGCGGCGGCCCGACCGGGAAGCCGACGCCGGGCTCGGCCGAGCGCAGGGCGGCGTGCTCGTCCAGGCCCACCACCACGCTGGCCAGCGATCCCTGGATCTCCAGCCGGACGTCATGCCCCGCGCCGTTGTAGCGGGAGGCGGTGACGGTGGCCATCGTTCCGTCGTCCAGGGTGCACACGGCCAGCGCGTCCAGAACGCGATCGAACTGAGCGTGCACCGAGGCGGCGTCGGGCTGGTCGTAGACCGAGTGCAGCAGCGCCCGCACCCACGGCCAGGACGCCTTCGGGGTCACCGCCATCAGGTT
>NZ_JBJGYN010000086.1:0-11700 GCF_054050015.1 Geodermatophilus sp. SYSU D01176
CCACCCCCCCCCCCCCCCCCCCCCCCCCCCCCCCCCCCCCCCCCCCCCCCCCCCCCCCCCCCCCCCCCCCCCCCCCCCCCCCCCCCCCCCCCCCCCCCCCCCCCCCCCCCCCCACGCAGCCACCGGCATTGCCAACGCACGCGCTTCTGGCTGCCGCACGAGCAGCACCACCGCCCGCACCAGCCGGTGGGTCTGGACGAGGAGACCCACCATCCCCGCAGGGTCGCCCCGGCCGGCCGCCAGGGCCAGCCCCGGCGCCGCGGGCACGGGCACCCTCCCGCGCGTCGCACCTCCCACGGCGGGCGGCCGCGGTGCCACGATCGGCGGGTGATCGAGCCGGTCCACCCCGACGAGCTGCGCGTGTCCGACCCGGAGCGGGCCGCCGTCCAGGAGAAGCTCCGCCGCGCCGTCGCCGCCGGGCAGCTCGACCTGCACGAGTTCGACACCCGGGTGCAGTCGGCCTGGGCCGCCCGCACCCGCGGCGAGCTGTCCCGGGTCACCCGCGACCTGCCCGAGCCGCCGCCCGAGCCGCCGTCCCCGCCGCCGCTGGGCCGCCGGTTCTCCGACGACGACGCCGGCACCGCGATGCGGGTGCTGACGATCATCTGGGCGAGCACCACCGCCGTGAACTCCGCGGTGTGGGCCCTGGTCTCCGTCACGACCGGGCAGTTCGTCTACCCGTGGTGGATCTGGCTGTCGGTTCCCGGCGCCGCCCTGCTCGTCCTGTACGTCGTCGGCATCGGCCGGCCGCGGCGCTGACGTGGCCGGCACGCTGACCCGCCGGCAGGTGCTCGACCTGCGCGTGCACGCCCAGCAGCTCGGCCGCGCCGCCGGCGACCTCGCCGACACCGCCGTCCTCGACCTCGGCGTCCAGGACACCGGCCCGGACGGTGGGCTGTGGGCGCTGGCGCTGCGCGGCGTGGACACCGCGGCGCTGGACGGCGACGAGCTGGCCACCGCGTGGACCATCCGCGGCGCCCCGCACCTCTACCGGCGGGCCGACCTGCCGGGGGTCGTCGCGGCCACCGCACCGTTCTCCGACGCCGACGCGGGCAAGCGCATCTTCGACGCCGCCAAGCCGCTCAAGGCCGCGGGGATCGGCCACCTCGAGGCGCTGGACACCGTGGCCGCGGCCATGCGGTCGGTGGTCACCGCCCCGATGGTCAAGGGCGAGATGTCCGGCCGGCTGACCGCCCTCCTGCCGGCGCCCTACCTGCGGTTCTGCCGGCCGTGCGACGCCACGCACGTCCACGAGATGCCGTTCCGGCTGGCCGCTCTGCGCGCCGGGCTGGAGCTGGAACCGGGCACCTCGCCGCCGGTGCTGCGCCCCGTGCCCGGCCTCGCGCCCACGGCCACCGTGCCGCCGCACCTGGACGTCGTCCGCGGCTACCTGCGGCTGCTCGGACCGGCCACACCCAAGCTCGTGGCCGGCTACCTCGACGCGCCGGTGGCGGACGTGCAGGCCCGCTGGCCCGAGGACGCCGTCGAGGTGGCGGTGGACGGCGAGCGGCGCTGGCTGCTGGCCGAGGACGCCGACCGGGTCGACGCCGTCCCGCCCGCGGCCGGGGTGTCCCTGCTCGGCCCGTTCGACCTGTTCCTGCAGGCCCGCGACCGGCCGCTGCTGGTCGACGACGCGGCCCGGGCCAAGGCGCTGTGGCCGGTGCTCGGCCGGCCCGGCGCGGTGCTCGCCGACGGCGAGGTCGCGGGCACCTGGCGGCCGCGCAAGGCCGGCTCGTCGCTCACCGTGGCGGTCGAGCTGTGGCGGCCGGTCCCGCCGGAGGCCGTCACCGCGGCCGCCGAACGGCTGGCCGACTTCCGCGGGGTATCGCTCAAGAACGTCACCATCGACTGAGGGAGAGACCATGACCGGTCCCGACGACGCCTTCCTGGCACCCGACGACGCGCTGCGCGGGTTCGACGACGACAGCGACGTCGAAGCGGGGACGGGCGGCGGCGAGCGCCCCGGCGCCGACGACGTCGAACGCCCGAACCCCGCCGGCGCCGCGGTCGAGGACGCCGGCCGCTCGGCCGGCTCCCTCGACGGCAGGACCGAGGGGTAACCGCACCTCCTCCGGTCGGCCGGCCGGCCCGGCCGGCAGGGTGCCCGCATGACCTCGGCCGGGCCCTCCTCCGCCGTCCGGGGTGGACCGTGTGGACACCACCGGGCGTGGCCCTCCCCGTCGTGCTGTTCCTGGCGACGGTCGGCAGCCTCGGCGTCGGCTTCGGCGTGATGACGAACTGCACCAACACCTACGGCTGCACCGCCACGGGCTGCCAGCCGTGCGAGACGACGAGCGCGTGGTTCACCGCCGGCTGGATCGGCCAGGGCGTGCTGCTGCTGGTCGCCGTGGTGCTCGTCGTCCTCGCCGCGCGCCGCCGCCGGCTGCCCGCCGTCCGGGCGGCTGTTCTGGTGCTCACCCCCCTCAGCGTCGCGCTGGTCGTTGCCACGACCGCGCTGGCGATCGCTGCCGGGGAACGCTTCCCCCGCAGGTATCTCAGCCCTAAGGTACCTCCGCATGGAGCCGCGCCGCGTCCGCATCGGCATCGACACCGGCGGGACCTTCACCGACGTCGTCGCGGTCGACGAGGCGACCGGCCGGACGACGACCACCAAGACGCCGTCCACCCCGGCCGACCCCGCCGACGGCTTCCTCACCGGCGTCCGCAAGGTGCTCGACCTGCTCGGGCTCGACGGCGACGCGATCACCGCGGTGAGCCACGGGACGACGGTCGCGACCAACCAGCTGCTCGAGGGCCAGCTGGACCGGATCGGGTTCATCACCACCGAGGGCTACGAGTCGGTGCTGGAGATCGCCCGGCAGTCGGTGCCCGACGGCTACGGCAACAGCTACTTCTGGGTCAAGCCGCCGCGGATCGTCCCCGCCGACCTGGTGCGCACCGTCCGCGGCCGGCTCGACCACCACGGGGCCGACGTCCGCCCGCTCGACGAGGACGACGCCCGCGCCGCCGCCCGGTTCTTCCGGGACGCCGGCGTCGGCACCATCGGCGTCTGCCTCCTGCACTCCTACGCCAACGACGCCCACGAGCGCCGGGTGCTCGAGGTGCTGCGCGCGGAGCACCCCGGCGCCGTGGTGAGCATCAGCTCGCAGGTGCTGCGCGAGTACCGGGAGTACGAGCGATCGGTGACCACGCTGGTCGACGCCGCCGTCAAGCCGCGGGTGAGCGCCTACGTGCGGAACATCCGCGAGCGGCTCGACGACCTCGCCCCGGGCGTGCCGTTCCACGTGATGAAGAGCAACGGCGGCGTGCTCTCGGCCGAGGAGGTCGTGCACCAGCCGATCACCACGATGCTCTCCGGGCCGGCCGCCGGGGCACTGGGGGCGGCCCTGGTCGCGGGCGCGGCCGGCTTCGACCGGGTGCTCACCTGCGACGGCGGCGGCACGTCCACCGACGTCACCGTCGTCGTGGACGGCGAGCCGGCGCTCACCACCGAGGGCTCGGTCGGCGCCTACCCGTCGAAGATCCCGATGATCGACGTCGTCACCGTCGGCGCCGGCGGCGGCTCCATCGCCTGGCTGTCGCCGGAGGGCACCCTCAAGGTCGGCCCGCGCTCGGCCGGCGCCGACCCGGGCCCGATGTGCTACCCGTCCGGCGGCGACCAGCCGACCGTCACCGACGCCCACGTGGTGCTCGGCCGCATCCCGCCGCACCTCCTCGGCGGGGAGATCCCGCTGTCGGCCGACGCCGCCCGCGCCGGCCTCGAGCAGCTGGGCGGCAAGCTGGGCCTGGACCTCGAGCGCACCGCCACCGGCATCCTCGAGATCTCCGCGTGGAACCAGGCCAACGCGCTGCGCCAGGTCACCGTCGCCAAGGGCCTCGACGTCCGCGACTTCACGCTCACCACGTTCGGCGGCTCCGGGTCCCTGCTGGCCTGCCGGCTGATGGACGTCCTCGGCCTGCCCCGCACCCTGGTCCCGCCGGACCCGGGCAACCTCAGCGCGTTCGGCCTGCTCACCGTCGACGTCCGCAACGACCACGTGCAGACGACGATCAGCCGGCACGCCGACCTCGACCTCGACCGGGTGCGCGCGGTGTTCGGCGACCTGGAGGCCCGGGCGCGGGAGTCACTGGACGGCGAGGGCTTCCCCCGGGACCGGCAGCGGGTGCAGCGCAGCGCCGACCTGCGCTACGTCGGCCAGGCGTTCGAGGTCCGCGTCCCGGTGGCGGACGGCGACATCGACGCCGAAGTCGGGGACACCGTCGCCCAGGCCTTCCACGCCGCGCACCGCCGGCTCTACGGCTACGACTTCGCCGAGGACCCGCGCCAGGCCGTCGAGTGGGTCAACCTGCGGGTGACCGGGATCGGGCCGATCCGCCGTCCGGACCTGGTGGTGCTGGCACCGGCCGACGGGCCGGTGACGGACCGCGCCGTCACGGGATCCCGGCCGGTCTTCTTCGACGACTGGGTGGAGACACCGCTCATCGATCGCACGCGGCTGGCTCCCGGGGACGTGGTGCACGGCCCCGCGGTGATCGAGGAGTTCGGGTCGACCGTGCCGGTGCACCCCGGGTTCCGGGCCGCCGTCGACGTCCACGGCAACCTGCTGATCGAGAGGAACGCCCGATGACCAGCCTTTCGCGCGCGAAAGGCACCTCGGCGGCCGCCGACCCGGTGCTCGTGGAGATCGTCGCGGGCACCCTGGCCGCGATCGAGAAGGAGGTGGAGACGTCCATCGGCCGGACGTCGCGGTCGCCGATGATCCGCGACGCGCATGACTTCCGCGCCGGCATCCACGACCGGAAGCTGCGCAAGCTGACCGGCCGCTCGTACTCGGCGCTGGTGCACCCGGTGGTGCGCGACCACCCGATCGAGACGATGAACGTCGGCGACGTCTACTTCCACAACGACGTCTACCTGTCCGAGGGCGGCATCGGGCACCTGCCCGACCTGTGCGTCACCGTGCCGGTCTTCGCCGAGGTGGACGGCGCCGCGAGAGTGGTCGCCTTCGTGCAGGCGTTCGGCCACCACGACGACATCGGCGGCGCGGTGCCCGGCTCGATGCCGTCGGCGGCGACGAGCGTGTACGAGGAGGGCCTCATGGTCCCGCCGATCAAGCTGTGGGACCGCGGCGTCCGCAACGAGGCCGCGCTGGCGATCATGACGCGCAACTCGCGGATGCCCGACTCGCTCGCCGCCGACCTCGACGCCGAGTGCTCCGCCTGCCTCGCGGGCGCGCGGCGGCTCGGGGAGCTGTTCGAGCGGTACGGGGTGGCCGCCGTCGAGGCCTGCTTCGACGCGATCCTGGCCAACTCCACCGAGGTCTACCGGCGGGAGATCCTGTCGCAGATCCCCGACGGCACGTACGTGTGGGAGGACTACGCCGAGCACGACGGCGTCGACGAGCCCAGGCTCCACCGCCAGCGGATCACCCTGACCATGGACTCGACCGCCGACGTCCCGCTGGTCATCGACTTCACCGGCACCGGACCGCAGGCCAAGGGGCCGATCAACCACTGCGGCGACTACGCCGACGGCAACTTCCTCAAGAAGTGGCTGGCACCGATCCTGCGCAACCTCGCCGAGACGCCCGAGCGGATGGCCGAGCTCGACGTCAACGAGGGCGTCGTCCCGCTGATCGAGATGCGGTTCCCGGAGAAGGGCACGCTGCTCACGCCCGTCTTCCCGGCGCCGACCAACGCGCGCACCTTCGTCATCCTGCGGCTGCTCGGCGTGCTGGCCGGGGTGCTGGCCAAGGCCACCGGCGGCCGGATGCCCGCCGACCAGGAGACGATCCGCTACACCGGCGTGTACGGCACCGACGCCGACGGGCAGCCCTACCTGATGCGGGAGGTGCTCGGCGGCGGCTCGGGCGGGCGGTACTACGCCGACGGCGAGGACACCATCCACGTCGTCCCCGACTCCCGGAACCTGCCGACGGAGTTCACCGAGTCCCGCTTCCCGCTGCGGGTCGAGCGGCTCGGCCTGGCCCTGGACTCCGGCGGCCCGGGCCGCCACCGCGGCGGCTGCGGCTACGAGAAGCACATCCGGGTGCTCCGCGACGCGCACTTCATGTCGATCGCCGACCGCTCGATCCTCTCCTGCTGGGGGGTCGCCGGCGGCCGCGCCGGGCGGCCGTTCCGGATCACCGTCGACCCCGGCGGGCCGGACGAGCACGACGTCGACGCGCTCGCCGACGCCGAACCGCTGGCCGCCGGGACCGTCGTCCGCATCCGGACGACGGGCGGCGGCGGCTGGGGCGACCCGCTGGACCGGCCGGTCGAGGAGGTGCTGCGGGACGTCGCCTGGCGGAAGGTGAGCGTCGCCGGCGCGCGGGACGACTACGGCGTGGTGGTGCTGGGCTCCGGCGCGGTGGACCTCGACGCGACGGAGTCCCTGCGCGCGGACATGCGGGCCGCCCGGACCGGCGACGAGCCGTTCTTCGACCGCGGGCCGGGCTACGCGCTGCTGTCCGGCGGGGCGGCGTTCAACGCGTTCGACGTCCTCTAGCTCGAGGGGCAGCCCCCTCCCAGCCAGGCCAGCGCCGCGAGCACCCGCCGGTTGTCGTCCGGGTGCGGAGCCAGACCGAGCTTCGCGAACACCGCCGCGACGTGGGTCTCGACGGTCTTCGGGCTGAGGTGCAGCTCGCGGCCGATGCGCGCGTTCGACCGACCCTCGGCGACGAGCCGCAGCACCTCCCGCTCGCGTCCGGTCAGCAGGGCCGCCTCCGTCGTCGCGGATCGGGGGGACGGCAGGGCGCGGGCGGGCGTGGCACGGGTCGTCGCTCCCCCGCCCATGACCGTCGGCGCGACGAGCGGGGCGACCTGCAGGGCCGGCACGGCGACGCCGGACCGGCGGGCCCGCCGCAGCGTCGCCACGACCTGGGGGGACAGGAGCGCGAGGAGGTCGCGCTCCCAGTCGCTGAAGGCCCGGCCGGACCGGCCGATGCTGATCCCGGAGAACGCGGACCCCTGGTCGGTGGCACCGAAGGCGATCTGGTCGTCCACGTCCAGCCGGTGGTACGCGTCGCGGTAGACGGGGTTGGCCCGCCACTGCCGCCGGCTGACCAGGTCCGAGGTGCGCAGCGGCTCGCCCAGGGCCGGCAGGGCCATGGTGTAGGCGACGATCGGGTGCTGCGCCATGACCGCGGGATAGCCCTCCAGCAGGTCCGCGCGGTAGACCTCCGCCGGCCACGCGAGCGCCACCTCCCGGCCCGTCCGGCGGTCCACCTCGTGGTACACGGCCAGGTGGGCGGCGAGCAGGTCGGCCAGTCCCGGGAGGACGACGTCCCGGACACCGGCGAGGTCATCGACCTCCTCCAGGCTGTCGGTGAACGCGCGGGACCGGCGCAGACGCAGCACCGGGGACTCCTCGAGCAGGCGCTGCGACATCGCCGTCCCCCCGTGCACCAGGCCCCATCACCCCGGGTGCGCCATCGAATGCACCCCGCTACCAGTGTGCGGACCGTAGCGGACCCAGGACAAGGTCCGGGCTATCCCGGAGCGGAACCAGGGCTGGCCCCGATCCGCGCGCGGCAGGGACCCGCCAGGCTCGTCTCCGCGGGGAGGACGCACCGTCCCGGCCATCCCCGCCGAGGACCGAGGGGCGCGGACCGGAGGTGATCGCCCGATGCGCCGCACCGCCGTCCTCCTGGCGTCGACGCTCGGCGTCGTCCCCCTCCTCGCCGTCCCGGCGCAGGCCGGCGAGCCGGTGCCCCCGTTCGTCTTCGCCAGCGACCGGGACGGGGACGCCGAGATCCACCGCACGCTGGCCTACGGGCGCATCCGGCAGCTGACCCGCAACGACGTCACCGACGACCAGCCGGTCTGGTCGCCGGACGGCCGGCGGATCGCCTTCGTCAGCACGCGCGACGGCAACGCCGAGGTCTTCGTCATGGACGCCGACGGTTCCGACGTCGTGCAGGTGACGGACACCGCGACCACCCCGGACGGTGTGGAGGTCCGGAACGACTCGCCCGCGTGGTCGCCGGACGGCCGCACCCTCGCCTTCGTCTCGAACCGGGACGACCCCGAGGGCGAGGTCTACCGGGTGGCGGCCGACGGCACCCGGCTGCAGCGCCTGACCACCAACCCCTTCGTGACCGACAACGCCCCGGCCTGGTCACCGGACGGCCGGCACGTCCTCTACAGCGTGACGCCGCCTGCGGACGACGCGGACCTGTACCGGATGCGCCCGGACGGCTCGCAGATCCGGCAACTGACGGACACCCCGGACGTCGACGAGAGCACGCCGGAGTACTCGCCGGACGGCCGGACCATCGCGTTCAGCCGCTTCGACCTGCTCGCCGGCGAGCGGGACCTGGCCACGATGCGCGCCACCGGCGGCCCGGCACGCCACCTGACCGGCGAGCCGGACCGGGACGAGTGGTTCCCGCGGTGGACCGCGGACGGCCGGCAGCTGGCGTTCTGGGCCCAGGACGGGACGCGGTCGACCGCCTGGCTGGTCGACCGCGACGGCACCGACCTGCGGCCGCTGACCGCCGGGACGGCGAACGACTCCTCCCCCGACCCCCGGCCCTGACCCGCCGGACTCCCACCCGCAGCGGCCTGGGGGAACCGCTGCGGGTGGGTCGCGGCTCCCGTGGTGCGAGCGGCGATCAGGGCGGGTCGAGCCCGGTGCTGCCGGCCGGCGGCTTGACCTCGTCGCCGGTCTCGCCCTCGTCGCCGCGATAGGTCGGGTGGTCGGTGTGGCGCGGGTCGTCGTCCCCCGCGTCCTCGACGTCCTCGGGGACCAGCGGCGTCTCGTGCAGCACGTTCTCGCGCGCCTGGTCGCGGTCGGTGCCCGGCACCTCGGTCATGGCGACCTCCTCACCTCGGGGCTCCCGTACCCGGCCGGCCCGGGGCGGATGCCCTGCGGTGCTACGCCCGCGGCGAACGGCGGCGGCGCCACCAGTGGGCGCGCACCGGTACGGACGGCGGCGCCACGACCGGCTCCGGTGCGGACGGCGGCGGCCGGGTGGCGTGCCACAGCCGCACGAGGGCGTCCTCGTCGGCCAGCCCCGGGACGGCGTCGGGCCCGTCGGCCGGACGGCGCCAGTGCTGCTCAACCCGGGCGTTGAACTCCGCCACCGCCGCCCGCACCGCGGCCTCGCTCGGCAGGGTCGGGACCCGCAGCGCCAGGTCCTCGCGCTCGCGGCGCAGCGCCATGCCCGGCGGCAGCAGGTCCTTCGGGTCGGCCTGCTGGCGGCGCGCCCACTCCAGCGCCCATTCGTAGCTGGTCTGCTCCTTGACCCGCGGGGGCAGCGGCTGACCGGCGCCCGCCAGTCCCTCGAACGCACCCCGCTCCTGCGCCTGGGTGATCTGGTGGTCGATCCAGGTCTCGAAGGCCATGCCGGGGGGCTTGCGCTCGGTCATCGCCCTCCTTGGTACCCCGTTCCGTGCGGCGCCGTCAGCCGGTCGGCGAGCCAGCCCGCCGCGCGGTCGCCCGCCTGCCCGGGGGCGAGGAAGCGGACGAGGAGGAGGCCGTCCGCGACCGCCAGCACGCCGGCCGCGGCGTCCGCCCGCTCGCCGTCCGGCACGTCGAGGCGCGCCCCCAGTCAGGACAGCCACCCCTCGGCCACCGCCGAAGTAGTACAGCAGCATGCGGTCGCTGGTCCCGAGCGCCGCGGCCAGCGGGCGCAGCGCGGCGCCGTTGCCGGATCGTGCCTTGACCTTCCGGCGCGGCTCGTGCCGGACCCCGGCGTCCTCGCGGAGGGTGGCGACGGGCCACGAAGGGGTGAACCGGCAGCTCAGCGTCCTGCGCGGACGGCCGGCAGCCCCCAGGCTGGCCGTCGTGCCGCTGTCCGTGCCCGGGTTGCCCGACGTGCCGCCCGAGCTGGCCGGACCGGTGGCGGTGGAGCTGGCCAGGCCGGTGCGCGACCTCCCGCGGGCCGACGCCCTGCCCGGCGGCGTCCTCTACGAGCCCAAGTGGGACGGCTACCGCCTCGTCGTCGTCCGCACCGGCGGCACGACCCGGGTCTGGTCCCGGCAGGGCCGCGACCTCTCGTCCCGCTTCCCGGACGTCGTCGCCGCAGCCGTGGCCCAGGTGCCCCCCGGCACGGTGCTCGACGGCGAGGTCGTGGCCTGGAACGGCTCGCGGCTGGACTTCGGCCTGCTGCAGCAGCGGATGGTCGCCCCCGCCGGCCGCCTGGGCGCCCTCGTCGCCGCCGCACCCGCGTCCTACGTCGCCTTCGACCTGCTGGCGCTGGGCGGCGCGGACCTGCGCGGGCGCCGGCTGCGCGAGCGGCGGGCCGCGTTGGAGGAGCTCGCCGGCCGGTGGGCGCCGCCGATGCAGCTCTCGCCGGTCACCGCCGACCCGGCCGAGGCCCGCCGGTGGTCGGCCGACTTCCGCCCCGCCGGGGTCGAGGGGCTGGTCGCCAAGGGGGCCGGCACCCGGTACGCGCCCGGCCGGCGGGAGTGGCTGAAGGTGAAGTCCTGGGAGACCACCGAGGTGCTCGCCGGCGGCGTCATCGGGCCGGTCGAGCGCCCGAGCCAGCTGGTCGCCGGCCGCTACCGGGACGGCGAGCTGGTGGTCGTCGGCCGGACCAGCCCGCTGTCGCCGGCGCAGGCCGCCGAGCTGGCCGCCGTCCTCACCCCGGCCGGGCCGGACCACCCCTGGCCGGACCGGATCGGCACCGGGGCCTTCGGCGGCGGCCGGCTGTCGGTGCCGCTCACCCGCGTGCGCCCGGACGTCGTCGTCGAGGTCAGCGCCGACGCCGCGCTGCAGGCCGGCGTCTTCCGCCACCCGCTGCGCTTCGTGCGCGTCCGCCCCGATCTCGTGCCGGACGACGTTCCGGCGCTCCCCTGAGCGGCGGTTTCCGCGGCAACCGCCGCTCAGCGCATGAGGAGACCGCGGCGGGTGAGCACCCGGCGCTCGATCGGCGCGAACACGAGGAGCTCGATCGCGACCCCGACCACCAGGATCAACGTGATCGAGGTGATCACCAGGGACATCTGGGACAACTCGCGACCGATGTTGAGCAGCTGGCCGAGCCCCTGTCCCAGGCTGGGCGAGTACGTGATCAGCTCGGCGGCCATGAGCGAGCGCCAGGCGAACGCCCACCCCTGGCGCAGCCCGCCCAGATAACCCGGCAGCGCCGCCGGGAGCAGGACGTGCCAGGTGCGACCGAGCGAGGACAGGCCGAGGACCCGGCCGACCCGATCGAACAGTGGCGGCACCTGCTTCATCCCCGAGAGCAGGCCGTTGGCGATCGACGGCACCGCGCCGAGGAGGACGACGGTGTAGATGGCCGCGTTCGAGAGCTGGAACCAGATGATGGCCGCCGGCACCCAGGCCACCGACGGCAGGCTCTGCAGCCCGCTGACGATCGGGCCGATCGCGGCGCGCAGCCACCGGCTCCACCACATGAGGAGGCCGAGCACCGTGCCGAGGACCAGCGACATCGCGAAGCCCACCGCGCCGCGGCTCAGGCTCGTCCAGATCGCCCCTGCGGCCCGGCCGTCCTGCACCGTCGTCCAGAACGTCTCCGCGACGTCGGCCGGTGACGGCAGGGCGTAGGAGGGTTTGACCTCCAGCAGGTAGGCGACCTGCCACACGGTGACGAGCAGGGCCAGGAACAGCAGCGGCGGCAGCACCGACCGGACGACGACCCGCCCCGGGCCCGGCCTGGGCGGCAGGAGCGGCGGGGGGGGGGGGGGGGGGGGGGGGGGGGGGGGGGGGGGGGGGGGGGGGGGGGGGGGGGGGGGGGGGGGGGGGGGGGGGGGGGGGGGGGGGGGGGGGGG